>JAUYTH010000111.1 GCA_030695165.1 Bacteroidales bacterium | reverse complement strand
GTACCAAGAATTTGGAGCAAGCTGGACTTACCGGCCCCGCTTGCTCCAACAATACTTAGAACTTCTGAATTTTTGGCTTCAAAATCTATCCCCTTAAGAACAAGAAGGTTCCCAAAAGATTTCTTTATATTTTGAGCCTTTATCATAAAGTTGTTACTCATCCTTCTCGTTTGCCTCGTACTCTTTGAGCAACTTGTCCTGAACATCTGCAGGAACCTGCTGGTAATCTGCATATGTCATTGTAAACGTTGCTCTTCCCGAGGTTAATGAACTCAAGGTGGTTGAGTATTTATGCATCTCTGCCAGTGGAACTCTTGCTTTGATAATCTCAAATCCTTTGTCGCTGCTCATCCCCTCTATCATAGCCCTGCGGTTTTGAAGATCACTCATAACATCTCCCATACAGTCACTTGGAACCAGTACCTCTACATTGTAAATAGGCTCCATAATCTTTGGACCCGCTTTTTTGAAGGCCTCTTTGAATGCGTTACGACCTGCAAGTTTGAAGGAGATCTCATTTGAGTCAACCGGGTGCATCTTTCCGTCGTATACAAAGACGCGAATATCACGGGCGTAAGATCCTGTAAGAGGCCCCTCCTCCATCTTCTCCATAACTCCTTTAAGAATTGCAGGCATAAAACGGGCATCAATTGCACCACCAACTATACAGTTGTAATACTCCAGCTTTCCTCCCCAATCCATAGTGAACTCCTCTTTACCCTTTAGGTTAAGAACAAGCTCCTTACCATCTATTTTAAACCTGTTACCTGCAGGAACTCCCTCAAGAACCGGCTCTATAAGAAGGTGAACCTCTCCAAATTGTCCTGCTCCACCGGACTGTTTTCTGTGGCGATAATCTGCAGTTGCTACTTTGGTTATGGTCTCTCTGTATGGAATCTTCGGTGAAAACAGGTCAATCTCGATCTTATGTGTGTTATTGAGGTGCCACTTGAGAATATTTATGTGGTGCTCTCCCTGTCCGCTGAGGATAGTCTGCTTTAACTCTTTTGAGTACTCAACGCGGATTGTAGGATCCTCCGAATGTGCCTTGTTTAAAAGTTCTCCCAGCTTCTCCTCGTCTTTCTCAACCTTTGCCTTGATGGCTGTTCTGAATTTTGAAGGTGGAAATACAATTGGCTCAAAAGCCCACTCTTTAGGCCCGGCGTTGAGAGTTTGGTTCGTCTTAACAGACTTGAGTTTAACACTGCAACCAATATCTCCTGCAACAATCTCTGTAAGCTTCTCTTTTTTCTTGCCGGCAACAGCAAATATTGTAGAGATCCTCTCTTTGGTGCCGGTTTCGTGGTTAACCACATCCATTGCCTCGGTTAGTTTTCCCGACATAACCCTAAAGTATGAAACCTCACCGATGTGCGGCTCAATTGCTGTCTTATATATAAACAGAGAGGTCTGTCCACTGACGGTGCATGGTACTGTCTCTCCATTTTTAAGCCTCTGGTCGTATTTGTCCGGATTAGGTCCAACGTTGATGATAAACTCCATAAGTCTTTTAACGCCGATATCTTTTTTGGCTGACAGACAGAAAAGAGGCATTATCTCGCACTGTGCAAGCCCTATTGAGAGCCCTTTTCTTATCTCCTCCTCTGTAAGAACTCCTTTGTCAAAGAATGTCTCCATTAAAGCCTCATCATTCTCTGCTGCAAGCTCTGCAAGAATCTGGTGATACTCATCTGCCTGATCTTTTAAGTTCGCGGGAATCTCGTGCTCCTCTCTGGTTCCGTTATCATCTTTAAAGAGATACATCTTCATTTTGAGCACATCTATAAATGAGTTGAAAGCCGGCCCCACCTCAACAGGAAACTGTATAAGGACAACCTTTTTCCCGAAGGTCTGTTTAACTGACTCTAAAGTGCTCTCCCAGTTTGCCTTCTCGTGGTCTAACTGGTTAACTCCTATGATAAGCGGTTTTGAGTGCTTCTCTGCATAACGAGAAAGAATCTCTGTCCCAACTTCAACACCTTGCTGAGCGTTTATAATCATAACACCTGCATCTGCTACCTTGAAGGCAGAAATCACTCCTCCTACAAAATCATCCGAACCGGGAGTATCGATTATATTCAGCTTATTATCCATAAACTCCGTATAAAGGAGCGAAGGATAGATAGATCTTTGGTAGATCTGTTCAATTTCGGTGTTGTCACTAACTGTTGTTTTTGCCTCAACCGATCCTCTGCGATCAATCACTTTACCTTCAAACAACATAGTTTCCGCAAGGGTAGTTTTACCAGACTTCGTATTTCCTATCAGGACTACGTTGCGGATGTTTTGAGTGGGATAGACTTTCATATTTGTTCCGTGTTACATATTAGTTAGTACATTTAAAAATAGAATCTCAAATTTAGAAAAAATAATTCATTCAGCAATGCTGCTCCCTGTACATAGAGATTATCCCGCTTGCAGTGAGAGCGAACTCTTCAAGGGTGAGAGCGTCAAGCTCCTTTAAAGAACATCCGCAGAGTGTGGCAAGCCTCTCTGCAGTGAAATTTTTATCCAGATAGAGCTTCTGCTCTTCCATAACATTGTAAAAAAATAAGAAAACCTTTTTTGAGGGGTTTAATGTGTGGTATTGTTTCATAACTTTTTTATGCAAAAGTATACCCTTAGGTATCATAAAAACAACTCCAGATTGCTAATTTATCTGATCCTGTTCAAAATATATCTGATTTTAAAATTAATTGACAATAACACCAATCTCTGCTTGTTTTTAACACAAGTTTTGGTTGTTATTCAGGTGTGGCATTATAAAATTATATTTGTTGAGTATGAATTGCGAACTCATAAGAGATAGAATAAAGAGGGAGAGAAGAGCCCTTGGTTACACTCAGGAGTATCTGGCAGGATCTCTGGGTATATCTGCCAATTCATACAGGGAGATTGAGAACGGAACAACAGTTCTTATCAATCCTCGTCTGGAGGAGATCGCCTCAATTTTAAAGATACCTCTTGAGTCGCTTCTGTTTGGAGTGATGTCCGGTGAGGAGTATCTGAGAAAAATCGAGCAGCTTGAACTTGAGTACAACGAAAAGTTTTTATCTCTCAAAACATCCCACAAAATTCAACTTGCCGAGAAAGAGGGGGAGATCAATATTCTAAAGGCAAATCTCAAGACAAAAGAGAGCATAATCGGGGTTCTCAAAGAGCGGCATCCGGACTATTAAGAGCAATTTTTTAAGTAAATTGCGTGAAATTTTTCATAATGGTAACCTCTCTATTACAATATCTGGATGAAACAAAAGTTGAGGCCGGATGCGATGAGGCGGGCAGAGGATGCCTTGCCGGTCCTGTGTTTGCAGCTGCGGTTATACTGCCAAAAGATTTTTACCACCCTCTTTTAAATGACTCCAAGAAGATGAGTGAAAAGAGCCGCGAAATATTAAGGCCGATTATTGAGAGAGAGGCCATTGCGTTTGCTGTTGCAACAGCAGCCCCAAAAGAGATAGATTGCCTCAATATCCTTAAAGCCTCTATTCTTACAATGCAGAGAGCCCTGGATAAGCTAACGGTTGCTCCGGAACATATTCTTGTAGATGGTAACAGATTTATGCCCTACAATAACATTCCGCACAGCTGTATCATTGGTGGAGACGGGAAGTATGCCTCAATTGCTGCTGCATCTGTATTGGCAAAGAGTTACAGAGATGAGTATATGAGGGCTCTGGCAAAGGAGTATCCCCAATATGGCTGGGAAAAAAATATGGCCTACCCTACTAAAAAGCACAAGGAGGCCATTCTACAATTTGGAGCTACTAAACACCACAGGATGAGCTACAAACTTTTCTAAAAGTTACAATCTACTTTGATTCAACAGCAAACTTGCCGGCGGCAAAAATTGAGCAGGCTGTAAAAAGCAGGGTAATTGCAATCTCGGGTGTAAACTTACTGATATCTGTAAATATGTGTCCAAAGGAGGCAAGTCCCTTGATGAGCTCTGAGTATCCTCCTAAAAGTATAAAAAGAATAACGCCCGAAAGGGCAAACAGCAGTGTCACTATTTTGCTCTTGTCTCTCTCCTGTTTTGGTTCCGGCAGACAATCCAGGGTTGCAAAGAGTCTTTGAGAGAACCCCTCGTCTGTGATGCTCTGTTTGTGATCATCAAAAAACCTCTTTATATTATCATCTTTCATAACCTATACTTTTTAAATGTTGAGATATGTTTGTCTTTGCCCTTGATAGGTGTGATTTTATTGTATTCTCCTTTATTGCCGTTATCTCCGAGATATCTTTAATACTTTTATCCTCCATATAGAAGAGCAAGATACAACTTCTTTCGTTTTCATTCAACTTTGAGAGTGCCATATAGAGCTCCTGATTCATATATTTTGAGTCTGTATTCTCATTTGCAAAATGCTTTGTGTCGCTCAGCTCTACCGTGCTGTATCTTGATGAGGCTCTCTTGTTGTCACAAAAACAGTTGTATGCAATTCTAAAGAGCCACGTAGAGAACTTTGACTTTCCACTGAACGAGTTTAAGTTTAAATATGCCTTGATAAATGCCTCCTGTGCTATATCGTCACTCAGAGACGAGTCTCCGGAGCAGAGGTTAATCAGGAACCTCCTTAACGGCTCCTGATTCTGTATTACCTGTTGTTCAAACTCGGCTCTTGTCATCCGGGGTGTTACTTAAACTTTTACTGGCTGTTATTTCTTTGCCTCTCCTCTGTTTTTATTGATAAGATACCCTGCCAGCTGACCTAACCCTATAAATAGTGGAATTAATCCAAAGGCAGCAAATTTAACCTGGTGGTCAAAGAAGAGAAATAGTGAAATAAAGAGACCAATTCCCACTCCAATCAACACCAGTGAAGATGTAAGAGGATCCTTTTTTTTCTCCGGGATGCTGTTTTTCATAAACTCGGGAGAGAGTTCAACGCCACTTTCGATAGCTTTCATTATCACCGCGTTTCTTGATTTTTCTGTTTTCATTTTGGTAATAAAGATGATAAGGATTATTCCCACTACCATTAAAAAGGGGCTTATTATTCCAAAAATTGGTACTAAAGTATTTTCCATTTTTTCAAAAATTTAATTGGTTTTGTCTGTTAGACTGAATTTACTTTAGAAAAGTTGCAGCAAGTTGTGAAATTTTTTCTACATAGCTCTTTGCGTTGGCAATTGCCCTCTCTTTTGAGGGTTCAAATTGCGATACCGAGAAGAGCCTCTCTACCCCAATTCTCTCTAATTCTCTGCTTGTAAGTAGGTTATCTCCACATATTATCCACAGTCTTTTTCTATGCTTTAAACAGATCTCCACCACTCCATCTAAAAGTTTTCCCGAGATACTCTGTCCATCTACACGGCCCTCTCCGGTAATCACAAGGTCTGCCTCATCAACTCTATCCTCAATCTTCATAAAATCAAAAAGAACTCTCCATCCGCTCATAAGAGTTGCATTCAGGAATGAGTTCAGTGCAAAGCCCATCCCACCTGCTGCACCTGCTCCGGGGTTGTCCGAATGGTCGTACCCCAGATATCTTGCAGATATCCTCGCAAAGTTTTGCACACCCTCTTCAAGTAACAGCACATCCTCCGGTTTTGCCCCCTTTTGAGGCCCATAGACTCTACTCGCTCCGTAAATCCCTGTAAGTGGGTTATTAACATCGCAAGCCACCTCAATTTTGAGATTGCGTATATATGGCGCAACCGATGAGTCATCTATACCAGCAACATTTAAAAGATCTCCTCCAGTCATATAACGCCCACTCTTAGCAGGGTTCCCCGCTTTGTCAATAAAAACATAGCCGAGAGCCTCAAGCATCCCGGCTCCTGCATCGTTTGTGGAGCTTCCTCCTATCCCCATTAAAATTTTGGAGTACCCCAGTTTGGCAACTGCAGTAATTACCATACCAAGACCATAGCTGCTCGTTTTAAGCGGATCTCTCTCCTGTTTAGATAAAAAATTGAGACCTGTAGATTTTGCCATCTCACAAAGCACCTTGTTGCCTGTCCGGAGAACCGGAACCTCTATTTTGCGACCAAGAGGATCTACTGCGGAGACAAAGAACTTCTCATCTCCCAAATGCTCAACTGCCTCAATAGTCCCATCCCCCCCATCTGCAAGCGGTATCTGCTCTATCTCGATATCGGGCAGATGCATTCTGATTCCGGCAGAGATAGCTGCAGAGGCCTCCCGGGCGGTGAGACTGCCCTTGAACTTATCAACTATTATGAGAACTTTAGTTGGCATATTTATTTATCTTTGTCTTTACTAAAAAACAAACCAAGTAAAAATAGTAATAAAAAATGAAAAAAACAGGCCTGCTAATTTTAATTGCCATCCTCCTCTCTTTGAGCCCGATGAGAGCCGACGAAGGAATGTGGCTGCTTCCGTTGATTGAGAAGCTCAATATGAAGAAGATGTCCGAACTTGGACTTAAACTTACTGCAAAAGAGATCTATGACATTAACAACACAAGTCTAAAGGATGCAATCGTCCATTTCGGCGGTGGCTGTACCGGTGAGATTATCTCCGGCGAGGGGTTGGTTCTTACAAACCACCACTGCGGGTATGGTAATATTCAGAGACTTAGCACTGTTGAGAATGACTATCTTAGAGATGGGTTCTGGGCAATGAGTCGCGCTCAGGAGCTACCTGCAGCTGGTCTCTCTGTAACTTTCCTGGAGAGTTTTACCGAAGTGACAAAAGAGCTTGAGAAAGCAGCAAAAAATGCAAAGACAGATAGTGAGAGACAACAGGCAATAAAAAATGTTACCGATGAGCTTATCCAAAAAGCGGTTGGCGACAACAAATATCTCACAGCCAGAGTAGCCTCTATGTATGGAGGTAATGCACAATATCTTGTCGTTTCTAAAGTGTTTAACGACGTGCGTTTAGTTGGTGCTCCACCTTCATCTATTGGGAAGTTTGGCGCAGATACAGACAACTGGATGTGGCCAAGACACACAGGAGACTTCTCTATCTTTCGCGTATATGCAGATAAAGACAACAATCCTGCAGCTTACTCGGCAGATAATAAACCATACATCCCTAAGAAGCATCTGACTATATCACTAAAAGGTGTTGAGCAGAACGATTTTGCAATGATTTTGGGTTATCCCGGAAGAACCAGTCGTTTTATGACCAGCTCTGAGGTTAAGGAGACAAGTGAGATCAATAACGCAATCACCATCTATGCCAGAGGTATTCGTCAAGATGTACTTATGGAGGATATGATTGCAGATCCTAAAATTCGTCTGCAGTACTCAAGTAAATACGCAAGCTCTTCCAACTTCTGGAAAAAAGCAATGGGTATGAACGAAACCTTTGCCAAGCTTAATGTTCAGGAGCGTCGCGCCGAAGAAGAGAGGGCCTTTACAGAGTGGGTTAATAAAGATAAAAAGCGTATAGAGAAATATGGAAAGGCTCTGGAGTACATAAACACCTCGGTTGCGCAGAGAGCAGAGATTCTCTACCTTTTGAAATACCTTCAAGAGACTTTGATGAATATTGAACTTACTACCGTTGCCAATCACTACGCCCCAGTTGCAAACGCACTTTCAAAAGGGGACAAAGATGAGGCGATGAAGGCTGCAAAAGGGCTGGAGGGTAGAATTAACACCTTCTTTGTTAACTATTCGGAGCCAACTGACCGTAAGGTTGCAAAGGCTCTTATCAAAGTTTACAGAGATAAGGTAAAGGCAACCGAATGGCCATCTTTCTTTGCTGAGTTGGATTCTAAATTCGGCGGAGATGTAGATGCCTTTGTAGATGATATGTTCAACAGAACCATCTTCTCTTCAAAAGAGAAGATTAATAAAGCTCTTGCTGCCGCTCCTGAGGTAATTCTTAGCGACCCGGCTTTGGAGGTTGGAAAGAGTATTTTTGTCTTGATGCCGAAACTCCAGGCTGCCGCCGGTGCAGCAAATGCAAACTACTCTCTGGGACAAAAAGCCTATATCGCGGGTCAACTTGAGATGAAAAAAGGTGAAGCAATGTATCCGGATGCAAACTCGACAATGCGTTTGACCTATGGACAAGTTCTTAACTACTCTCCAAAAGATGCTGTTCTTTATGAGCACGTTACAACACTCACAGGGGTGATGGAGAAAGAGGATCCTAACAACTGGGAGTTTGTAGTTCCCGAAAAACTAAAGCAACTTTACAAAGCAAAAGATTATGGCCAGTACGCAATGGCTAACGGAGAGCTCCCTGTTGCTTTTCTAACCAATAACGACATCACCGGCGGTAACTCAGGCAGTCCTGTACTAAATGCAAAAGGAGAACTTATCGGTTGCGCATTTGACGGAAACTGGGAGGCAATGAGCGGAGACATCATCTTTGAACCAACACTCCAGAGATGTATAAATGTAGATATCCGCTATGTCCTTTTCATCGTAGAAAAATATGGCAACGCAAAACATCTGATTGATGAGATGACAATTGTAAAATAAGATTTGTCGATTAATCAAACAGAGTTTATTAGATATTAAGATTCAAAAGAGGCGGCCCTGTGGCGGCCTCTTTTTGTAAAATGTTTTATTAAAAACCCTGTCAGGGCAACCTTTTTTAGGGTTTATTGTTAATATGTAAAATTCTTTTTATGGACATAAAATTAGTAGAGGAGGCTCTTAGGGGAGTGCTGCACCCGGTTAAAGAGATTGATGTAGTAACATTGGGAATGGTTGAGGATATAAAGATTGAGGAGGGCAGGGTGCGGTTTAAGCTGGTCTTCCCCTCTCCGGATGCACTCTCCTCTTCAATTAAAAAGAGTTGCGAGGTGGCTGTTAGAAAGGCCTTCCCAAATGAGGAGTTCAAGATTTCCATAATGGAGTTGGTGAGAGAGCGTAAGATTCAAAAACGTCAAACGGTGGCTCTGGGCCAGGAGTCGCTGGAAAATGTACGTCATATAGTTGCCATTGCAAGCGGAAAAGGTGGAGTAGGGAAATCTACCGTTGCGGTTAATCTTGCAATTGCACTTGCCAGGGCGGGTTTTCGCGTAGGGTTGTCTGATGCAGATGTTTACGGCCCCTCTGTTCCCAAGATGACAGATACAGAGTTTGAGCATCCGCAGGTAGATGACTCAACCGGAAAAGAGATGATTATTCCTATTGAAAAATATGGGGTTAAGTGGATGTCTATCGGTTATTTTTCAAAACCGGACCAACCGCTTATATGGAGAGGTCCAATGGCAAGCAACGCCCTAAAGCAGATGATTCTTCAGGTTCAATGGGGTGAACTTGACTTTCTGCTGATAGACCTCCCTCCGGGAACCGGCGATATACATATATCTCTGGTTCAGGACATTCCCCTTTCCGGAGCAATCGTAGTGAGTACCCCTCAACCTGTTGCACTTGCAGATGTTGAGAAGGGGATAAATATGTTCCGCTCCAAAAATATTGACAAACCGATCCTGGGGCTGGTTGAGAATATGTCGTGGTTTACTCCCGAAGAGCTTCCCAACAACAGATACTATATTTTTGGCAAGGATGGTTGCGCAGTGATGGCAAAGAAATTTAATGTCCCGCTACTCGGCCAGATTCCCCTTATCCAGAGTATCCGCGAGAGCGGAGATGCAGGGGAGCCAATTGCTCTGATGGATCGCGAAGATGGAAAAAGTTTTGGCAAACTGGCCGAAAAGCTTATCGCGATTCTTGAATAACTAAAGATTGTCCTGATCTGCCAACTCTTTATACTTCTTGAGTCGAATGCTCCAGCGCTCGCGTGCGAACTGCTGCATATCTGCATTAACATCTCGGTCATCCATAATCTCAAGACCAAGAATGGTCTCGATTACATCTTCCAGGGTAACCACCCCCTCCAGGCCTCCATACTCATCTACCACAATTGCAATATGTGACTTTTGAGAGAGTAACTTCTCCCACAAAACAGTTATTGGCTGCACATTGGGGACAACAGTTATGGGCTTTTTAATTGAAGCCAGTGTAATTCCGAAGTTGTCGTTTGCAAGATTTTCGGTGACATCCTGCCTGTAGACAAACCCGGTGATATCCTCCTTGCTATGACCGGAGTAGACAGGAATACGGGAAAAGCCCCTGTAGCTTTTAACTTTATAGAATTCGTCTATGGTCATATCTTCTGGAGCTGTCTCAACAACAACACGAGGTGTCATCACATCCTCCACCTTAATATTACGAAGCCTTATAAGATTCTGGATAATTCTGCTCTCCGAGATTCCAATAACACCCTCTTGCTCTCCAATATTAACTATAGCCGAGAACTCCTCCCTGCTCACTGTGGGTTCTCCGCTGCTGCCTCCCGAAATTATCTTAGTAAACATCTCCGAAATAACAACCAGAGGGTAAGTTATATATACCATTGCATTGATAATTCTGCCGGAAACCATAGCAATGGATTTCCAGTAGTAGGAGCCAATAGTCTTTGGCAAAATCTCCGAAAAGACAAGAATAAGAAGTGTCAGTACTGCCGATATAATTGCAAAGTAGGCATCCCCGAAAATAATTGCCGCCTGGGCTCCCACACCTGCAGCACCAACAGTATGTGCAACTGTGTTTAATGAGAGAATTGCAGATAGTGGCCTGTCTATATTTTGCTTGAGCTTGCGAAAAATTGAGGCCGACTTTGCGTCCTGGCTCTCCTTCATAGAGATGAATGACATTGGTGTTGTAAGCAGCACCGCCTCCATCACCGAACAGAGGAAAGAGACAGACAGAGCAAGAAGCAGATAGAAGATGAGCAGTCCCATAATTATATTTAAATTGGCGTTACGTTATCTCTTAACTGTGCTCTTTAAAAAGAGCTCGTCCATTTGCGATTCATCAATTTTTGAAGGAGCATCCAGCATCACGTCGCGGCCGGAGTTATTTTTCGGGAATGCAATATAGTCGCGGATAGTCTCCTGACCTCCAAAGAGTGCGCAAAAACGGTCAAACCCGAAAGCAATTCCACCGTGAGGCGGTGCGCCAAACTTAAATGCATTTATGATAAACCCAAATTTATAGTCTGCCTCATCCGACGAGAAACCCAGCACCTCAAACATCCTCTTTTGTACGGCAGAGTCGTGAATCCTGATAGACCCACCACCAATCTCGGTTCCGTTTAAGACAAAGTCGTAGGCGTTGGCAGCAACATCTGCAATCTCCTCTCTGTTATTGCTGTAGAACTTATCCATATCCTCCGGTTTAGGTGAGGTAAACGGATGGTGCATTGCGTAGAAACGCTGACTCTCTTCGTCCCACTCCAACAGCGGGAAATCATACACCCAAAGCGGAGCGTAGTGGTCACTCCTGCGCAGGCCAAGACGGTTGCCCATCTCAATACGAAGTGTTCCCAAAGCCTCCTGAGTTCTCTTCTTCTCTCCGGCCAAAATCAGAATCAGATCTCCAACCTTTGCCTCCACTCTATCTGCAATTGCAGAGAGATCTTGCGGAGTGTAGAATTTATCTGCAGATGATTTGATTTCATCTTGTGCAACCCTAATGTAAACAAGCCCTTTTGCGCCTATCTGGGGGCGTTTAACCCATTCTGTAAGTTCGTCCAGCTGTTTGCGGGTATAGGATGCTGCCCCCTCGACACATATCGCAGCAACATACCGAGCAGAGTCAAACACAGGGAAGTTTTTTCCGCTGACCAAATCTTCTGCCTCGCTCTGTAAATCACCATCTGACGCAGAGCTTTTTTTGCCGGAAATGTTTTTGAGCTCCGCTATCTTCATTCCGAAACGGATATCCGGCTTATCTGACCCGTAAAATTTCATTGCATCGGAGTAGGAGATTCTTGGAAAGGCATCTGCAAACTCAAGCCCCAGCACATTCTTGAAAAGGGCCTTGGTCATACCCTCAAATGTGTTGAGAATATCTTCACGCTCAACAAATGACATCTCACAATCTATTTGGGTAAACTCCGGCTGCCTGTCTGCACGAAGATCCTCGTCACGGAAGCAGCGCACTATCTGGAAATATCTGTCGTACCCGGCAATCATCAACAGCTGTTTAAAGGTTTGAGGGCTTTGAGGCAGGGCGTAAAACTCTCCCGGATTCATCCTTGATGGGACAACGAAATCGCGGGCCCCCTCGGGTGTTGATTTTATCAGGACCGGAGTCTCTACCTCTATAAAACCAATGCTGTCCAAGTATTTGCGTGTCTCCTGTGCCATTTTGTGCCTTAACTCAAGCGCCCTTTTGAGCGGGTTACGGCGAAGATCTATATAACGGTATTTTGCACGGATCTCCTCACCTCCGTCTGTCTCATCCTCAATAGTAAATGGGGGTGTTTGAGATGCATTGAGCAGATTTATTGCAGATATCTTTATCTCTATGTCACCCGTAGGCATCTTTGCGTTCTTGCTGCTTCTCTCCATCACCACACCATTTGCCTGAATTACATATTCACGACCAAGCTTCCCGGCCACCTCATTAAGCTCGTGGCTGATGCTGTCGTCAATAACGAGTTGGGTAATACCGTAACGATCCCGCAGATCTAAAAAACTCATCCCCCCCATTTTACGGATTCTCTGAACCCATCCGGCTAAAGTGACCTGTTGACCTGCATTACTTATGCGTAGCTCTCCGCAAGTGTGTGTCCTGTACATATAATATTTGCTTACATTTAAATAACCCGCAAATATAATAAATCTGAACGCCCTATTCCTTATCCATAAAAAAATGTTTCAATATCGACCGCTTCAAAAGCATTGCTATTGCAGAGAGAGAGTAAATAATAAGCAGCACAAACCCAAATCCTAAATAAGATAACACTTTGGATGTTACTTCATTATATTTATAAACATCTGAGACTAGGGCCAACGAGAAGTAGAAACAAGCCAGAAGAATTAACGACCCGATTATTAAGTCGAGCCAGAATTTGTTAAGGAGCATCTGCACTATAAGAACTATTAAAATACCAAAAACATAGCGGTTAAAAAGATTGGTTGTGACCAACTCAGTTACCAGATAGAAGAGAGCGGAAAAAATCAAAATAAGACCGGGCAGATAGTTAATCAATAATTGGTGCCCAATTTTTTGAGAGTTGCTCATAGTTTTCATTTTAGTAGGCTAAATTCTGATGTTATTACCTGGCAGGGGCGTAGGTTGCCGCCTCAGGCAGCACCTTTTTAATTTGAGCAATTCTGTTGGCGTCCGACGGGTGGGTGCTAAAGAACTCCATTTGGCTCCCGCCGCCCTTGCTCATCTGCTCCCAGAAGCCGGGAGCAACGTTAATGTCGTAGCCGGCCATTGCCATAATTATCAGGCCAAGCCGATCTGCCTCGTACTCGTGTTTTCTTGAGTATGGGAGCAGCACCCCAAGCTGAGTGCCCACTCCGAATGCCAGACCGAACAACATCTGTGTCTTCTCGCTCTCGCTTCCCAGATATGCACTCAGAGCCTGGCCGGCAACCCCCACAAGAGCCTCCTGACTCATCCTCTCATTCCCGTGTTTAGCAAGTGCGTGAGCTATTTCGTGCCCCATTACAACCGCAACAAGATCGGGGGTGTTTGTGATCTTCATTATCCCCTCATAAAAGACAATATTGCCGTTTGGCAGACAAAAAGCATTTACCTGATCGCTCTTTAAAACATCAAACTTCCAGGTTATCCCCTCCAGAGACTTCTCCCAACCCTTCTGTTTAACATATCTGTCAACCGCTTGAGTGAGATCTTGCCCCACTTTGTTTACCATTTTTACGTGAGTACTATTAGTTGACGAAACAGATTTACTCATAATCTCTGTATAGGCCTGGTTACTGAGAGAGGTTAGCTCCCCCTGACTAAAAAGAAGCATCTGACTTCTTCCTGTAATCATAACTTTACCGCAGGCGACTACTATCACTAAAAGAACCCCGGCAACAATCCACGAAAGCGTTTTATCTCTTCTCATTTTGCAGAATATTTTTCTTTTCATACTTATTCCAAATTTACCTAAAACAATTTATATTCTACATTTTTGAGTTTAAAAACATATCTTTACATAAAATATTACACTATATGGAAAGTTTTTGGTATTTAATTATTGCCGCTGCGGTTCTTTTTTTATTCGCAGGGATTCGTATTGTAAGGCCTACACAAAGAGGTCTTATTGAGAGACTTGGTAAATATTCAAATTTTGCCGGGCCGGGTTTTCACTGGATAATTCCAATTATCGACAAGATTTATGTGGTTAATGTTACTGAGCAGATGATAGATGCAGAACCTCAGGAGATTATAACCAATGATAACTTGAATGCCAGCGTAGATGCTCAGGTTTACTTTCGCGTTAAGTCTGATGAAGAGAGCGTTAAAGGCTCTATATATAACGTTAATAACTTCAAATGGCAAATCGTTAACCTTGCCAGAACAACTCTTCGTAACATAATCGGGACACTCACCCTAAAATCTGCAAACAGCGAAAGGGGTAAAATCAATGCAGAGCTTTACAAAACACTTCACCTTGAGACCAAGGGCTGGGGAATCGAAATTGTTCGTACAGAGCTTAAGCAGATAGACCCTCCTAAAGATGTTCAGGAGACTATGAACAAGGTTGTTAAGGCAGAGAACGAAAAGATTGCCGCAATTGACTCAGCTACAGCAGCAGAGACTGTTGCAGATGGTGTTAAGAGAGCCAAGATTAAAGAGGCAGAAGGTTACAAGCAGTCAAAGATTCTTCACGCAGAGGGAGAGGCAGAGGCCATTAAACTGGTGAATGAGGCTGCTGACAAATATTTCGTCGGAAATGCTCAACTAATGAAGAAACTAGAGACCGTTGAGGCCGCTCTTCAAAACAACAGCAAAATCGTAGTTCCTACAGGCAGCGAACTGGTAAACATCATCGGTGACCTAGCCGGCGTGCTTCCTTTGAAGAAGAAGGATTAACCTTACCAAGAGGTCCTATGAAAATTGGAATATTTATTTGCGATCGCTACAAAAACTGCGCGGGCGGGAAGTGTTTCCGCGCAGTTCAAAACAGAGAGGGGGCCTTTAGTATTTATAGCAAAGATACTCCTCTGGAGGTTGTTGGTTACACCAGCTGCGGAGGCTGTCCGGGTGGTAATATTGAGTATGCACCCGAAGAGATGATTAAAAACGGAGCAAAGGCAATACATCTGGCAACAGGTATGGTGGTTGGGTACCCGCCTTGTACTCGTATCCGCTATTTTAAAAACTTTATCGAAAGCCGTTATAATGTTCCTGTTGTGATTGGAACTCACCCTATTCCTCAAAAATATTTCATAGTTCACGACAAGCTCAAAACCTGGGAGGGTTCCGGATGGAGCGAGTTAACCAAACCCACTTTGGTTTATGAAGATATGAGGAGGAGATATGACTGATGAAAATCATTGGACTTATCGGTGGAATGAGCTGGGAGTCTACTCTCACATACTACAAAATTATCAATGAAGAGGTTAAAAGGCAACTTGGAGGGTTCTCCTCTGCCAGGTGCATTATTTATAGCGTCGATTTTGACCCGATAGAGAAGCTCCAGAGGGCAGATAAATGGGAAGAGAGCGGGCGGTTGCTAAACGAAGCGGCAAAGAGCCTGGAGAGGGCCGGAGCAGATTTTTTCATCCTCTGCACAAATACAATGCACAAGGTGGAGGCGCAGATAGTTGATGGTGTGAAAATTCCTTTTTACCATATAGCCGAGATGACTGCCGATGAGATTATTGCAAAAAAAATCGGGAAAATTGCTCTTTTAGGGACTATCTACACAATGGAGGGAGATTTTTACAAATCAAAATTAATTGAGCGAGGGTTGGAGGTGATTGTGCCCGATAAGGAGGATCGCGAAACGGTGAACAGAATCATTTTTGGGGAGTTGTGTATGGGCAGAATAGAGGCAGATTCCAGACAAAAGTACCTGAATATAATCTCAAAAATGGTGGAGCAGGGAGCTCAGGGGGTAATCCTCGGTTGCACAGAGATTGGTCTGCTTATAAAGCAGGAAGATCTCACAATCCCTGTATTTGACACCACAATAATTCACGCCAAAAAAGCAGTTGAAAAAGCTCTTTAAAATACGTTTAAATCAGAGGTATAAAGTTGTGATTTTTAATCTATTTGTACAACCTCGATTTTTTGTTAAATTTGTTGTGATTTGAGAATCGACAATTTATTTTAAACAATATGAAAAGAGTTCTTTTACTACTCATCACTTCAATATCTCTTTATGCCTGTGTAAAGGCTCCAAAGGGTATTGCAGATAATGACTCAAAGGAGTACTTTGATTTTAAGACGATTGGAGACTATGCAATCACAATAGACTATAAACTTAAATTCAATTCGCCGATTATTTTTTATCTCTATGATGAGTATCCGTTTCAAAAATCTGAGACAGATCCCGAGGTTGAATTTTTTAATGAAGAGCTCAAGCCTGTGCTCAAGGGAATAACCGAGAACTCCGGGAAATACTCCGGAGTTGTAAGTATTAAAAAAGCGGTAAAACAGCTATATCTCTATAGCCCTACAATAGGAGTACCGCAACTCCTAAAGAGTGCGTTTGTTAACAACATCTTCACTGTTGATGCAACAAACCCATTGAACCACATTCTCTCTACAACAATTGCATCTGCATTAAATCCTACATATTCTCTGTTACCCAAAAATGAGGATGTCTCTTCTCAAAATGCAATTATCAACGGTGGTTTCCATACTTTGGGAAAATGGGATAGCAATGGTGTTCCGGACTATCTGAAAACACCCGGCGTAACTTTAACGGCAGCATTTATCAATGACATCAACGCAACTCTGCCCGAAAATAAAAAGGTTCCTGAAACAAACCCACAGTTTATTACCAATGGAGATAACTCCTCTATTCATATAATTGCAGATGCCAAGGTAGAGATGGTTTTTGTTCACGAAGGGGCAAGTATGAAAAATGTATTGGGCTATTTCCACTACCCTACTAACAGTCCTCCTAAAAAAATCTCGGAGATAACCCGTATGATTGCTTTTCCAAACGCCTCCTATGCCGGAAGCGGAGGAGGCCTCTCCGCCGGCGACAGGGTTCAGCTTAAGTATTGGAATGGAAGCACATACTCAGATGTTTTTCCTCCGGGAGTGAGCATTGGTTGGTATATTACTGCTTACGGATTTAGAGGAGATGCAAGTATTAGCGTAACCTCACCCAACTACTACTCTTTTGATGAGTTTAATCCGGAAACTGACCCTCTGCTAAAACCACATAATGTTCAGATATTTGATTCTGAGAGGATGGTTGTTATCATTGGTTTTGAAGATCAAACCAGAACTAAGTCCGATCACGACTTTAATGATGCTCTGTTTTATGTTGCAGCAACTCCCGAAACAGCAATTCAATATGCCGGGATACCAACACTAAAAAAGAGTAACGATAGTGACGGTGACGGTATTCCGGATGATAGGGATGAGTACCCATATGATGCTTCTGTGGCATACTCCACACACTACCCTGCACTTAACACATATAATACACTGGCATTTGAAGATTTATGGCCAAATAGAGGAGATTATGATATGAATGATGTTGTTGTCTGTTATAACTCCACCCATTTTTTAAATAATAAAAACCAGGTTGTAAAGGTTATTGATAGGATTAAGCCTGTTTGGTCCGGCGGAATTCTTGATGTAGGATTTGGATATCAGCTTGGGGTTGCAGCTTCATCTGTTAAGAGCGTTACTAAGAGCGGCGACTTTATTGACAACAATTTCCGTTATACACTATCTGCAAACGGAACCGAAGCAAAGCAAAGCAAGGCGACAATTATGGCCTTTGATAATATTACAGAGATGGGTCTATCCTCGCCAGGGGCAAAACCAACTCTCAATTTTGAGATAGTGTTTAACTCTCCTATAAGCACCTCCGATCTTACAACCCCACCATACAACCCATTTATTGTGATTAATAAAAACAGGGGGATGGAGGTTCATATGCCAAATTATCGTCCTACAGATCTTGCAGATTTTACCCTTTTCGGAACATATGACGATAAATCTAAACCATCTCTAAACCGGTTTTATGTTTCAGATTCAGAGATGCCTTGGGGAATTCTGATTCCCGGAGAGTTCAATTTCCCGACTGAGCGAGTGAGTATCGTATCCTTCTATCCCAAGTTTCAGCCGTGGGCAGAGTCTTTTGGGGTTGAGTATCCGGACTGGTATCTATTCTCTGATAATTAATTCCATTTTTAAATGCCAACTCTTTAACATGTCCTTTTCAAATAGAAATCGGTTTAAATAATAATAAATATGGAAGATAGAGCAGCAATTGAGTTTTTGCGGGATTTTGCAAAACGTACCAACCGAAAATTTGAATCCGATGAATCCCGGTATCCGTTATCTTCATACCGAAAAATCGAGAGATACAAATCATTCGCAATAATTCCGGATAGCGACCAGGAGAGTTGTTATTTTGTGTGGCTTAGCGATCCATATTATGCAATTGGTGAATATTCTGTTTTTTGCGGAGTATTTATCCCCATCTCTTCAAAACACACCGAGAGGTTTTATGTTAGAAAAAAGAATATCCTTGATAACCTTAACCTGATATCTGCAATCAAAAGCATCGGGAAAAAAGAGCCCGGGTTTTTATCAAAAGTTGTAATCTCCGAAGACGACAAGGGATCGGCTTTTGAGATGTTCTCGGGAACAATGGCCGGGCACAAGGTTCTCGAAGCGCTGGAGATATCTCCTGCAATGAGGGTATCCGTTAACGAACCGAGGGCTGATTTTGTCCCGGCCCTTAATGGAAAGAGTTTCGTTGCCA
>JAUYTH010000101.1 GCA_030695165.1 Bacteroidales bacterium | reverse complement strand
TCACCGCTAAAATCCTCTTTATAAATTACGAATGATATCAAAGATAGAGCGTGATTCAACTCTAAAGTTACATCCGGGTTGGCATAAAAAATTGGGTCATCCCCTGAAGGGAGATAGGTACTCTGGGATGCATACAGATAGTCTGTCTGTAAAGCCATAACCTGCTCTTTTGGTATATCCAGGAGAACGATAGCTGTTTCACCTATACCCGACAAGTTTTCATCGATTTCGGTAAAGGGACAGTATGCAAAAATTTTTGCATTTATAATAGAAAGGCATACAGGCTTAGAGAGTACCCACTTATCACTATTACTTAATAATAGATTCTTTGTGTAAGGAAAATACAACTCGGTTCCTGACGAATTTGTAACCTGTATGCCAACTTTTAAGATATTGATATAGCTTTGTTGACGAGCAATAGTTGCCTCATCCTTATTAATAACCGGTACGATTGTCAACAATGCATACCTGTCATCAGATGTGTATTCATTTTTCCTACAACCTGCAACAATTATTACTATAAAGGCAATCAATAAAAATCTGCTCATCTTATTGCTATTTTATATCTATTAGATCTCCTGGTTGAGTATCCCAATCTGTAATGATGGCACTAAGAATAACCAAGCCTGTGCCATCTAAACGGGCTGTATAGATATACTGCTTCCCTTTAAGCCAGGAAATAGCTGTTGTATTTGTTGCAGTATAGGTTTCACCGTCAATTGTGAAAGTAAATTCTATATCTCCTATTGCCATCGCAGCTGTCGGTACAAGAATCGTTGTTGCGTTCACCTGTGTTTTAAGAACCAAAATGGCCGGATCCGGAACCACACTGGTAATTGTAACCGGTGCTGCAAGTGTTCTGGTGATTATACCGGTAGAACCTCCAACAAGATTACCATTTTCAATGTTCATTGTCATAGCAGTACTACTTGTTTTTACAAAAGTGGTTGCAACTGCATCTTCAATCTTAAACTGTGTTAAAGTACCGGTTCCTGAGTAGTTACTCTTATAGATATAGAAGGATATCTGAGTAAAAGCGTGGTTCATAATCAGGTTAGCATTGTGTTTACCTACTCCATTACTTACACTGCTTGCACCTGTTAGAGGGGTAGCGTACAAATAGTCCGTCTCGGTTCCGGTGGTTGCAGCTGCGTTTATTGTTACCGGGATGGTAGTAAAAGCAGATAAGTTATCACCTACAGAAACATAAGGATAATATGCATATACCTCTCCAAGAGTTTTTGTCAGATAAAAAGGAGTTGCTGTTGCCCAGGTTGCTCCGGCAGCTGTATAAGTATACATTATGTTAGTCATAGTACCTGCTTGATAGTTAAACTGTCCGGATTTGCGTACCTGAACGCCGATACTTGAACCGTCCGGGAAGATTGTTCCTGAAATAATAGCTTTGGTTGCTACAATGCCCACCTTAACGGAGAGTGCACTTTTAACATTTTCTGTCACAACTTCCTCTTGTTTTGTACACGATATTAGCAATATTGCCAATAGCGATGTGATAATTAATGTTTTTTTCATTCTGTAATTGTATTGAATTTATTGTTAATTATTAATGTGCACTTAAATCTTTTATTCTGCTTCTGCAAGGTGATGAACATATTTTAAAATCTTATTACACTTTTCAAAGCAACTGTTACATCATTCACATCAAAACATATTAAAGCTATTGCCAAATCTTAATAGATTAAGGTTATCTATTTATATCAAAAGCATTTTGAACCCTATTGATTCAAAAAGCAGATATTTCGAAGTTGGACGCACACGATAACCGAAAAAGGATCCGATGCAACCACAACAAAACTATGTAGTTGGATTAACAAAAGGAGCTTGCCCTGCACCCGGCAAGCTACGATACGAAAAAAGCAGGCATCTCTACCTGCTTTTTCGTACCCGGAACAGGGCTCGAACCTGCACATCCTTGCGAACACTGGTCCCTGAAACCAGCGCGTCTACCAATTCCGCCATCCGGGCTTAAAATCTCACTTTGGGATTGCAAATGTAATATTTTTTTTAGACACCAATACCCTGGACTCTAAATTTATCCCTCTTGTCTTAAAAAAATAGAATTAATAGTTGAGCAGTTAAAACTCTTAGAAACATTGTGAGAGGATATACCGTTGCATAGCTCACTGCAGGCAGATCATTGCCCGCTGCTGCATTTGAGTATGCCAGAGCAGGCGGGTCTGTTGTACTTCCGGACATCAGACCCATTACTGTAAAGTA
Organism: Bacteroidales bacterium; assembly: GCA_030695165.1. Classification (GTDB taxonomy): domain Bacteria; phylum Bacteroidota; class Bacteroidia; order Bacteroidales; family UBA932; genus Bact-08. Next base: position 2,641 of record JAUYTH010000101.1, on the reverse strand, counting down.
GTTGAGTTTGAAAACCCATCTGGCTGCAATACCCACTAAAAGTAATGGAACAACTGTGATTATTGCACCGTAAACTATCCAAATAGCTCCTCCTTTATTCACGATTGTATCGACAAATGAACCTCCTGCGTCAAGACCCACACAGGCCAGAAAGAGAGAGATTCCAACCTCACGAAGCATAAGATTGGCGCTCATTGTAGTGTATGTCACCAATTTTAATTTCGGGCCGAAGCGGCTCATAAGGATTGCAATAATGAGTGGTCCTCCGGCAAGCCCCAATTTTACCGGCTGAGGTATCCCCGGTATAAAGAAAGGTATTGAACCAACCACTATCCCCAACACTATTCCTAAAAAAATTGCGGCAAGATTTGGCTCACGAAGCCTGTGCATTGAGTTCCCCAGTAATTTGGCAGCAGCCTCGATGCTATCTTCGGTTCCGACAACGGTTAACCTATCTCCTATCTGCAGTTTCAAGTTCGGCTTGGCAACCAGATCTACTCCAGCTCTGTTTATGCGAGTAACTGTTATACCGAAAGCACGACCCAATTTAAGATCTGAGAGACTCTTCCCGTTAACCTGATCTTTGGTAACCATAACCCTTTTAGGCATCACCTTAAGGTCATCGATGCTCCAATCTTCGTCACTCCGTTTAACCTCCTCTCCCAGAAATGCCACAATTGAGTCCTTATCCCTCTTCCCAAGTATAACAAGCACCTCATACCCCTTGTCAAGAAGTGTTCCTGCACCTGCTATTGTTACATCTCCGTTATCTCTCTTCACTCTTGATATCACAAAACTCCTATCAAGAAGTTTTTTAATACTCTCTATCTTTTTCCCGTAAATTGAAGGATTGTTTATAGCTATAGATAATTTAAGTGTTTCGTTGGGATTATCTCTGTTTTGCTCCTCAATCTTCTCCAACTCACTTTTAAGGCTTATCTTAAATATAACCTTAACCAGCAAAATTGACGTAATTATACCCAGCACACCAAGCGGATAAGCAACTGCGTAACCCATTGCAATTGATGGGTCACTTACCCCGTTTACCTCTATGAAGGTTTGTTGAGCTGCCCCCAGACCAGGTGTATTGGTAATAGCGCCCGAGAGAATACCCACCATTGTTGAAATTGGAAGTCCTGTTACAAAATGGAGGATAACAGTTGTAATAACCCATAATAACACTATAGATGTGTCAAGTAAATTCAACGTTACCCCACCTTTTTTAAAAGAGGAGAAGAACCCGGGGCCAACCTGAAGACCAATAGAATAAACAAACAAAATAAGCCCAAACTCCTTTACAAAATGGAGCATATCCGTATTGATTCTCAGTCCAAAGTGGCTGAATGCGATACCTGCAAAAAGTATCCAGGTAATACCAAAAGAGATATTTGCAATCTTAATTTTTGAAAGGAGAATTCCAACAGATATTACTGCTGCAAGAATTACAACCGATTGAGCAACACTCTCATTCAGAAAAAGGGCTTTAATCCATTCCATAATCAGAAATTTTGCTCAAAAGTAGCCATAAATTACTAAATTTGACTAAATCAATTTAATCTGCAAAAAACTTATACTATGAAATTACTTGATGAATTTAAACAGTTTGCAATGAGAGGCAATGTTGTGGATATGGCCGTCGGTATCATTATCGGAGGTGCATTCGGGAAAATTGTCTCCTCTTTTGTCTCCGACGTTATTATGCCTCCCCTTGGTATTTTAATTGGAGGGGTAAGATTTACAGATCTCAGTATAACTCTTAAGCAACAGGTGATTGATGCTGCAGGTGCCGTTATAAATCCTGCAGTAACTATTAACTATGGTAACTTTATTCAGGTTGTTTTTGATTTTATTATCATTGCCTTTGCAATATTCTCAATGATAAAAATTATGAATAACCTTAACCGTAAAAAGGTAGAAGAGCAGACACCTGCAACTCCTCCAGCTCCTCCTGCAGATATTCAGTTACTTACCGAAATAAGAGATCTATTAAAAAAGGATCAGAAGTAGTTTTTCAAAAAAAAAGAACAGCTGCAGAGTTTTTATCTACCTTTGTAACTCCTTTTGCACAAAAGGGATTCGGTTCTGTAGCTCAGTTGGTAGAGCACGACACTCTTAATGTTGGGGTCGTGGGTTCGATCCCCACCGGGACCACTTCTTACTTATTTTTTTGCAATTCACTAGCTTTGGTTGCCATTTTGTTGTAAATTTGTGCTATTAGTAAGTACAAATTATGCACAGCAGAAATGAACAATTTTATATTTCATAACCCTACCAAATTAATTTTTGGGAAAGGTACAATAGCAACCCTGTCAGCTGAGATTCCGGCAGATAAAAGGATACTTGTTACATTCGGCGGAGGTAGCGTAAAAAATAACGGTGTTTATAATCAGGTAAAAGAGGCTCTAAAAGAGCATACCTGTTTCGAATTCTGGGGCATAGAGCCCAACCCATCCATAGAGACACTTCGCAAGGCAATAAAACTTGGAAAGGAGAGTAAGTGTGACTTTGTTTTGGCAGTTGGAGGAGGGTCGGTTGCAGATGGCTCTAAACTGATAGCATCCGGGATTCTTTATGAAGGAGACCCGTGGGATATAGTTATTAAAAGAGAGTACTCTGCAGAGAAGAGCCTTCCATTGGCTTG
>JAUYTH010000091.1 GCA_030695165.1 Bacteroidales bacterium | reverse complement strand
CAGGTTGAGTGTTTTAGGGTTTGGGAGGAAAATTGTTTTTTCGAAATTATTCAAAAAAATTCTTTAAACGCCCTGCTTCTGTCAAAAACCTTTTGCCTGAAGTCTGCTCATCAGAAGTTTGTGGTACTCTTCGTAGCCTGGTTTCAAGGCGAATATTTGTCCGTTGTTAAGGATTTCGGAGAGGTTGTAGGTCTCTAAATCTCTCAGGGCGCGTTTTGGTGATGGTATTATTGAAGCCAGGAAAATAGATTCATTAATTGTGAGGTCGAAGGGCTCTTTATGAAAATAGAAGTGGGATGCTTCTGTTATGCCGTAGATTCCGGGGCCCCACTCTATTATGTTGAGGTATATTTCAAACATTCTCTCTTTTGAGATAAGGCGGTTGTTCTCAATTAGCCATACAATGAGCATCTCTTCTACTTTGCGTGCAAGAGTTTTGTTGCGGCTCAAAAAGAGGTTTTTCACAAGTTGCATACTGATGGTACTGCCACCGCGGCGAAATCTCCTATCTTTAATATTGACCACCATAGCCTCACGGATACTCTCCGGGAGAAATCCGTTGTGATAGAAAAAACCTCCATCTTCCGATTGCAAAACGCACACCTGCAAATATTGAGAAATTGACTCTAGAGGTCTGAAATTGGGGTTTGAGGGTCCAACCCATAAGGTTCTTACCGGCACACCGTTTTCATATGCAGTGTATTCAAAATCTGAGTTTACATATCGAAAATCTACATTGCCGAAGCTCTCTATCCGGAATTTCTCGCCTTTAAGCGATGACTCCAGTATCAGGGAGTCCGGGATGCTAAAATCTATATTTGTGTAGAAGTGGTATTCTAATTTCCCGGATGTCTTTATCCCCTCCAGATTTGTAAAGAGCCCTCCTGGAAGTGAGCGGAAGAGGGTATCTGAGTCGAACATAGCTTTGTTTACAGAGGCTGTGACAACCCATCCGTTGAGTATGGCGTTTGAATCTGTACCCACTGATGACTTCTCATCTCTCATTATCAAAAGGTACGGAGATAGTGAAAAGTCATTAACGGTTGCAACGGTAGAGGAGTCCAGCTCAACAAAATTATGGCCGATTAGGGTTTTGTACTCAAATTTTGCTCTTTTCAAAAGGATAGTATCTCTTGATATCCCTTTATGAAACAGGGAGATCCCGTAGAATGCAGAGTTCCCCTGTAGAGTTATGGTGCCACCTTTTTTTGGTGAAGCAGTAAAGTTAAATGCGAGACTGTCAAACATAACTCTGGCTCCCCAGCGAAAATCCAGAAATGGGATGGTAAAGCGGCCCCTGTTTTCGGCCGAGACATCTGCACTTACTCTGCGCTGAGAATCGTTTAGACTCCCCCTGACAATGAGGCTTTCAAGATAACCATTCTCATTACTGGAGATTTGTGAGTTAAAGATATTATCGTTAATGAGCAACTCTTCTAAATGAAGACAGAGGTTGTAATCCCCTTTTTTATAACTCACTGTAAAGTCGTTAATATTTGCATTTGAAGGCAGAACTCTCATCAAAAGCGAAATAGACCAATCTGCTACAGTAGAGAGTGCGACTCTCTTTGCAGATGGCTCTCTCTCTGCTTCAGACTTTGAATTCATATTTTTATCCGGCGAAGATGGAAAGATAAAATCAAAATTTGATATGGAGTCTCCTTTAACAAAATTGACACGGGTATTATTCATCTCCAACTCCAGCAGATCTATTTTTAAGAGCATTAGGCTCCATATATTAACCCTCGCTTTGAGATAGCTGCAT
>JAUYTH010000088.1 GCA_030695165.1 Bacteroidales bacterium | reverse complement strand
AAGGTGATGCTTTTTGCTATTAGAAAAATTGTTTCAGACACATCCAAGGGCTTGACATACTCCGGATTAGAAAACATAACAGGAGAAAAAAAACATCTCTACATTTCAAATCACAGGGATATATTGCTGGATTCTGCATTAATCCAGGTAATCCTGAGAATAAATAATATTGAGACTTCTGAGTTAGCAATCGGAGATAATCTAATTACAGATTCATTTATTGAAGATGTTGCAAGATCCAATAAAATGATAAAGGTTATCCGAAGCACAAATCCAAGAGAGCTTTATAACACTTCAATGGTTTTATCTGAGTATATTCGTGAAAGCATATCGTCTCAGAGAAGTTCTGTGTGGATTGCTCAAAGAAACGGAAGAACTAAGGATGGTATTGATATTACCGAACAAGGGCTTTTAAAAATGCTGGATATGAGTGGCTCAGGTGATTTTATACGCGATTTTAATGAACTATCTATTGTTCCTGTGTCAATATCTTATGAATATGAGCCTTGTGATTTTTTAAAAGCAAAGGAGCTCTACAGCTCAAAAAGAACGAGATATAAGAAATCCCCAGGAGAAGATTTGAACAGTATTCTTACCGGAATTATGCAGTACAAAGGAAATATACACATAAATTTCTGCAATCCAATAACTCTTGAAGAGCTAAAAACTTGTAGTTTGAAAGCTAAAAATGAGCGATTTAAATCTCTTGCAGAGAGACTCGACTCTAGAATTAATTCCGGATATAAAGTATGGAATACAAGCAGGATTGCTTCGGATATATTGACCAACAGCAACAGTATTTCTTCTTTTTACCCTATAGAGGAGAGGAGTGCTTTTGAAGAGTATTGTGAATTCAAGATTTCTGGATTCGAGGGAGAGAAAGAGGAGATTAAAGAGATTTTTCTCTCAATTTATGCAAATGCTGTCAAATCAGAATTCGGCACAATATCTTTATAATCTCTTTATCTTTATAATCTCTTGATTTACAAATTTTTAATAAATAGTTTTTATGTGTTATAACAACGTTGTTGTAACATATAACATATTTGTTATTATGCTTATTACACAGCATTTTATCTTAATATTATCAAAACAATATAACTTTTTTAGGATTTTAGCTGTGCAAATTTGTTTATAAACAGCAGTATAAGAATAATCAATTTAGACCCTTTTTTTAGTTTATTTTATGGATAAAATTCGTAAATTCGTAGCTAAATATTTAAATATTAATGTCAAAAAATTAAGTTAGTAATGGATAAGTTAATAACCATAAAAGAGGCCGTGGACAAATTAAAAGACGGTATGACAATCATGGTAGGAGGTTTTCTGACAACAGGTGGTCCTAATCTTTTAATGGACGCCATAGCTGAATCCGGTATTAATGAACTAACCCTGGTCTGTAATGACGCTGCTTTTGCAGATAAAGGACTGGGAAAGCTAATCGCAAACAAACAGGTTAGAAAGCTTATTACATCTTATATAGGGTCAAATCCAACAGCAATCGAACTGATGAACTCTTCCCAGATGGAGATTGAATTCTCGCCTCAGGGAACACTAATTGAGAGGATTAGAGCTGCAGGCGCAGGCTTGGGAGGAGTACTTACCCCAACAGGACTTGGAACAATGGTAGAGAACGGAAAACAGGTTATTGAACTGGATGAGAAAAAATTCATTCTGGAAAAGCCCATCAAAGCAGATATCTCATTTATTGGAGCATCTATTTCAGATAAAATGGGAAATCTCTACTATAAGGGAACAACCCGCAACTTCAACCCCTTAATGGCAATGGCAGCAGATATTGTAATTGCAGAGGTTGAGCAGGTGGTGGAGATAGGGGCAATTGAGCCTGAAAACATTCACACTCCTGCAATTCTTGTAGATTATTTAATAGTAAAATAGATTTGATATGTGTCAAAAAGCAATGATTAGAGTTCGGATGAGCTCACACGATGCACACTATGGAGGAAATCTTGTAGATGGTGCAAAAATGTTACAACTGTTCGGGGATGTGGCTACAGAGCTTTTAATTAGAGAAGATGGCGACGAAGGGCTATTCAGGGCATATGACAATGTAGAATTTCTGGCACCTGTATATGCTGGAGACTATATTGAGGCAACAGGAGAGATAGTCTCATCAGGAAATACCTCCAGAAAGATGCTCTTTACAGCATCTAAGGTAATAATACCAAGACCCGATATTTCACCCTCTGCAGCTGATATTCTTAATGAACCGATTCTGGTTTGCAAAGCCAGTGGAACCTGCGTAACTCCAAAAGATTGTCAAAGAATTAATAAATAGAATAGATTATGGAAAAACTGATTATTACAGCAGCAATATGTGGTGCAGAAGTACTTAAGGAGCATAATCCTGCAGTTCCCTATACTGTGGAAGAGTGTGTAAGAGAGGCAAAATCTGCATATGACGCAGGGGCCAGCATTATTCACCTTCACGTAAGATATGACGACGGTACTCCAACACAGGATAAAAATCGCTTTAAGGAGGTTATGGATGCAATCTATAAAGTTTGTCCGGATGTTATAATTCAGCCTTCAACCGGAGGTGCAGTCGGTATGTCAAACGATGAAAGGCTTCAACCAACTGAACTCAATCCGGAGCTTGCAACTTTAGATTGCGGCACACTGAATTTTGGAGGAGACGATGTTTTTATGAATACAGAGAATACTATCAAATATTTTGCACAGAAGATGAATGAGAGGGGGATTAAGCCCGAGCTGGAGGTGTTTGACAAAAGTATGATTGATATGGCTCTGAGACTACATAAGAAAGGTTTTATCCACAAACCGATGCACTTTGATTTTGTAATGGGTGTTAACGGAGGAATAACCGGTGAGTTAAGAGACTTTATATTCCTCAGAGGGAGTATTCCTGACGATGCAACATATACAGTTGCCGGAATAGGCAGATTTGAGTTTACACTTGCCACTGCAGCTATTATTGACGGAGGTCACGTGAGAGTAGGATTTGAAGATAATGTATTTATTTCGAAGGGAGTTCTTGCAAAATCCAACGGAGAACTTGTAGAGAAGGTCGTAAGGATTGCAAAGGAGTTTGGCAGAGAGATTGCTACTCCAAATGAAGCGAGGAAGATTTTAGGAATTAACTAACCACTTAATAATAACTAAACAACTAATCAAAAAATGAAAAAGGGCAATAAATATGGCACTCACAGAGTGATTGAGCCAAAAGGCGTGCTACCTCAGCCGGCAAACAAAATTGACAACAATATGGATGAGATTTACGACAATGAAATCCTTATCGATGTACAGACTCTAAACATTGACTCCGCAAGTTTTACTCAAATAGAGGAGCAGGCAGGCGGCGATAAGGCTGAAATTGCCAGAATTATGCTCGATATAGTTGCAAAACAGGGTAAGCACAGAAACCCTGTAACAGGCTCAGGAGGAATGCTACTCGGAACTGTTGAGAAGATAGGAGATGCACTTGCAGGTAAGATTGACCTTAAAGTCGGTGATAAGATTGCAACACTGGTTTCTCTCTCATTAACACCTCTGAGGATAGACAAAATAAAAGATATTCGCCCGGATATTGACCAGGTAGATATAGATGGTAAAGCGATTCTGTTCGAAAGTGGTATCTATGCAAAAATCCCGGCAGATATGCCCGAAACCCTAGCTCTATCTGCACTTGATGTAGCAGGAGCTCCTGCCCAGACTGCCAAACTGGTAAAACCGGGAGATACCGTATTAATTATTGGTGCAGGTGGAAAATCTGGTATGTTATGTTGTTATGAGGCCAAAAAAAGAGCCGGAGTTACAGGAAAGGTTATCGGCCTATGCCATAGTGAAAAAAGCACAAAAAGACTGATAGATCTTGATCTATGTGACTATGTTTTCGCAGCAGATGCAACCCAGCCTGTTCCGATACTCGAGAAGATTGAAGAGTTAACAAACGGTCAGTTATGTGATGTAATAATTAATAACGTCAACATTACAGATACAGAGATGAGCAGCATTCTTACTACCAAAGACGGAGGTATAGTATACTTCTTCTCTATGGCTACCAGCTTTACAAAGGCAGCTCTTGGTGCAGAGGGTGTCGGGAAAGATGTAAATATGATAGTGGGCAATGGCTACACCAGAGGACACGCAGAGATTACTCTTCAGATACTCAGAGAGTCCGACAAACTAAGGAAGGTATTCACAGAACTTTACGCATAGTTTGAATATGAAAAAAGGGTGCAGATATGGTACTCATAGAGTTTTATCGCCGCTGGGGACTCTTCCCCAGCCGGCTTTAAAACTTGACAACTCAACAGATATCTACGATAATGAGGTGCTTATAGATGTTAGCACTCTTAACATTGACTCTGCTTCATATACTCAAATAAAACAAGCTTGCGGTAATGATCCCGCTAGAATGGAAGAGATGATTCTCTCTATTGTAAAAGAGCGTGGAAAGCTTCAAAACCCCGTTACAGGATCAGGGGGAATGCTTATAGGCACTGTTAAGAAGATCGGGGATTCTTTCCCTAAAAACAGAATTAAGATTGGAGACAGGGTTGCGACGCTTGTCTCATTGTCTCTTACACCTTTAAAAATCAACTCAATTAAGAGTATTAACCCTTCATCAGATCAGGTTGATGTAGATGCCCAGGCAATTCTCTTTGAGAGCGGTCTGTTTGCAATTTTACCGGATGATATTCCGGAGAAGCTAGCACTGGCTGCACTAGATGTTGCCGGAGCTCCGGCTCAGGTAGACAGGCTTGTAACTGAGGGAGATATTGTTTGTATTATCGGAGGAGGAGGGAAATCGGGGATACTCTGTTGTTATCAGGCAATGCTTAATGCAGGCCCCTCAGGGAAGGTTATTGTAGTTGAATTCTCACCCGAAAACGCAAAGAGGATTGAAAAACTTAATCTTGCAACTGACATTATCGTAGCAGATGCTACAAATGTTATGGATGTCTACAATAAAGTTATGTCTGTTACAGGGGGAAGAGGGTGTGATGTTACAGTCAATAATGTCAATGTTCCTTCTACAGAGATGACCTCTATACTAATAACTAAAGGGCAGGGATATGTCTACTTCTTCTCTATGGCTACCAGTTTTACCAAAGCAGCACTCGGGGCAGAGGGGGTAGGAAAAGATATAAACCTGATTGTAGGAAATGGTTATGCAAAAGGACACGCTAACTTGACACTTAACATAATAAGAGAGTCTAAGGAGATCCGGGATCTCTTTGAAAAATTATATGTCTAGAAATTATGAGTTTAAGCAGAAGAAATATTTTGTTTCCAGAGGTTACAGATTTACAATGGAACGACTGGAAATGGCAAGTAAAGAACAGGATAGAGACGCTTGACCAGCTTAAGCTGCTTCTACCTCTCACACCTCAGGAGGAGGAGGGTGTAAAGGAGTCTTTAAAAACTCTTAGAATGGCCATAACTCCTTACTATTTGAGTCTTATTGACATTGACAACCCTAATTGCCCTATCAGAAAACAGGCTATTCCTACGGGTTCTGAGACACATCTCTCTGCAGCGGATCTTCTGGACCCGCTTCACGAAGATGAGGACTCTCCGGTTCCCGGGCTTACTCACAGATATCCGGACAGGGTTCTGCTGCTTATAACAGATATGTGCTCTATGTATTGCAGGCACTGTACCAGAAGAAGGTTTGCCGGTCAAAAGGATGACGAAAGCCCTGTTAATAACATACAGAAGGCAATAGACTACATAGCCTCAACTCCACAGGTTAGAGATGTTCTCCTCTCTGGAGGGGACGCTCTGATGGTTTCTGATGCGAAACTTGAGTCAATTATCCGCAGATTACGCGATATACCTCACGTTGAGATAATCCGGATAGGATCCAGGGTTCCTGTTGTATGCCCTCAGCGCATAACTGAAAAATTGGTTGATATGTTAAAACAGTACCATCCAATATGGCTCAATACCCACTTTAACCATCCAAACGAGATTACTCAGGAGTCAAGTGCTGCTTGTGAGAGACTTGCAAATGCAGGTATTCCTCTTGGTAATCAATCGGTGCTGTTAAGAGGAGTGAATGATTGCGTTAATATTATGAAGAGACTGGTTCACAAATTGGTAATGATAAGGGTAAGACCTTATTATATCTATCAATGCGACCTCTCAATGGGACTTGAACACTTCAGGACACCTGTATCTAAAGGAATTGAGATTATTGAAGGCTTAAGGGGTCACACCTCCGGATATGCAGTACCTACATTTGTAGTTGATGCACCTGGTGGAGGGGGCAAGACACCTGTAATGCCTACTTACGTAATCTCACAATCACCGGGAAGGGTTGTTTTGAGAAATTTTGAAGGAGTAATAACAACATACACAGAACCAGAAGTATATACTAACAATTGTAATTGTCCCGATTGCAGGGAGAATGCAAAAGTTGAGGGAGTAGCATCTCTGTTGCAAGGGCAAAGGCTTGCCATAGAACCGGAGGTGTTAATGAGAAAAATAAGGTCTCACAGCAAATAAAAATTTGATTATGCCCTTCATTGAAGAGCTCCTGAATTATGGAACACTCTCCATAGCAGGTCTCGAGAAGAATACCGGCAAAACAGAGTCTCTGAATTACATCCTGAATAGGCTTTCACTCAGCAGTATAAGAGTAGGAGTAACCTCTACAGGTGTTGACGGGGAGAGGATAGATCAAGTGACGCGAACCTCCAAACCGGAGATTTTTCTCAAAGAAGGGGTAATCTTTACCACCAGTGAAAAACATTACAGAGAGCGTAAAATACTCTCAGAACTACTGGATATTTCCGATGAGACTACCTCACTTGGCCGCCTTGTAACTGCAAAGGCACTTTCCAGGGGCAAGGTTATGCTTTCGGGACCTGTCACAACAGCTTCTTTGAAGAGATGGATTATCTCCTTAAAAAAAGGTTTTAATGTAGATCTTTGTATTATTGATGGGGCTATCTCAAGGTTAAGCCTGGCATCACCTGCAGTATCTGAGGCTATGATACTGGCAACAGGAGCCTCTCTCTCATTGAATATTAGAGAGATTGTCAACAAAACAGCTTATGCGGCAGAGTTAATAGGTTTGCCTTTATCGAAAATTAAAGACCGGGAGACTCTGTTAGGTTACGAAAAAGGAATATGGACTATAGGGAGAGATGGAGAGATAGAAGGGCCAATATTCGAGTCTGCATTTACGATGGAGAGTCAATCAATTAAGACAATAGAAGAAGGAGTGGCCATCTATTTAACCGGAGCTTTAACCGAACGTTTTCTTAAAATGATCTCATCCGAAACACAACTAACAAAAAAAGAGCTTATTATAAAGGATTTTACAAGGATATTTGTCACTCCGGCACTCTTGAGAAACTATTTAAAAAAGGGGGGAAAGATAACCGTCCTACAAAAAACAAAGCTTATTGCCTTGACTGTAAATCCTATATCGCCAAATGGTTATGCTCTGGACTCTAATAGATTAATTGATGAACTCTCCGGGAGAGTTAATGTCCCGGTTTATGACATTATAAAAAATGGGTACAAGATTTAAAGATATATTAGACTCAACTTATGGAATTCGCTTTATCTTTTCAAAGTTGAATCTCTCATCTGCCCTCTCTGGATCTCTTCTTAAAGAGAGCAGGGTTATGACAGATCGGGCAGATATTTCTCAGGCATATCGTGAACTTGAAGAGTTCAGTAATTTTGTGAATCTTAATCTTAATAACTCATTAATCGACAAAATTAGAATTGAACTCTGTGAAGTGAGAGATATTCGAAACACTCTATTACGAATATCACAAGGCTCGATTCCAGATGATATTGAACTATTTGAGATAAAATCGCTCTCAATGATTAATCAAAAGGTTAAGACAATTCTGGAAAGTACAGAGATTAATTGCATAAAATTACCCGATCTGGAAGATGTAACAAATCTGCTGGACCCGGAAGGCAACAGAATAACATCCTTTTATATCTATGATGCTTACAGCAATGATCTTAAAGAGATTCGAAAAGAGATCTCTTCCGGGAGTATGGAAGCGGAAGATGCCATTTGCAAAATGTCGTTAATAGAGGATAGAATCAGGGGGGAGATTTCCGTTAAACTGAGTGAGAGAATCTCTGAGATTTATGAATCTTTAACAAACCTTGCCAGGATAGATATTCTAATGGCTAAAGCCCTGCAGCTGGAAGATCTTAATCTTATAATACCATCACATTCTATAAATTCAACATCATATTCAGGAATGTTTAATCCTGAGGTAAAAGAGATACTTAAAAATGAAAAAAAAGAGTATCAATTAATTGATATTGAGTTTAAAATTTTTGAGCCACTGCTAATTACAGGGTCAAATATGGGGGGGAAAAGTCTGACACTTAAAACACTCGCTCTATGCCAATATCTTTACCAATTTGGCTTTGGGATTCCTGCCTGTGAAGCATCTATTGTTGCCGTAGATAACGTTTTCCTCTCAGTAGGGGATGAGCAGGACTACAGAAAGGGGCTTTCATCTTTTGCAGCTGAGATAAAGAGGATTGACAATATGCTCTCTGCTGCCAGAGGCGGTAAGTTCATATTATCACTAACAGATGAACCTGCCGGGACTACAAACCCGAAAGAGGGAACTGCCCTTGCTGCAGCACTGCTAAAAGTATTGAAGAAAAGAAGAGCACTTTCGGTAGTAACCACTCACTATAATATTGAAAACATAGAGTGTAAGAGATTAAAAGTAGTCGGCTTCGAAAATGGAGTTATGAACTACAAACTCTCCTCAACCATAGATACAAGTGCACCAGGGGAGGCTCTTAAAATTGCAGATGCTATGGGAATAGATAGTGAGTGGATTGATGCCGCCAGAGAAGAACTTGGAGTAAATGAGAATTAATAGATATAACTAATATAATGCTACTAAATAAATGACAGAGAGTAAATTAGGATTGGATTTCGACAGGGTGGAGTACGCCAGAGGCCTGGCATCTGCAATAGCCTCAAGTGTCCAGATTTTTGTAGAGAACTACACCACGGTTGCAGTTGAAAGAACACTATGCAGGCTTGCCGGGATTGATGATGTAAATGAAAATCAGGTCCCTCTGCCAAATATTATTGTTGACGAGCTTAGAGAGAAAGGGGTACTAAACCAGGGAGCTCTTTTTTATATCGCTAATGCTATTGTAAATACATCTCTGTCGCCTCAGGAGATTGCTATTAGAGTTTCGCAAGGAACTCTGGATATAACCAAAATTCCGATTGCCGATAGAGAGAGAATTGATTCGGTTCTTAAACCAATAATAAAGGAGAGCATCTCCAAAATTACAGAGCGTAAGGAGAGGAGAGAGAGCTATCTTGAGACTCTGGGAGAGGGGCCAAAACCATATCTCTATGTAATTGTTGCAACCGGTAACATTTATGAAGATGTAGTTCAGGCAGAAGCAGCGGCAAGACAGGGGGCCGATATTATTGCAGTTATCCGAACAACAGGACAATCTCTGCTGGACTATGTCCCTTATGGAGCTACAACAGAGGGTTTTGGCGGGACTTTCGCAACTCAGGAGAATTTCAGAATAATGAGATCTGCATTGGACAGAGTGGGAGAGGAGTGTGGCAGATATATAAGACTGTGTAACTACTGCTCAGGACTCTGTATGCCGGAAATTGCAGTAATGGGTGCACTGGAAGGACTTGATGTGATGCTCAATGATGCTCTTTACGGTATTCTTTTCAGAGATATAAATATGCAAAGAACCCTTGTTGATCAGTACTTTTCAAGAGTCATTAATGGTTTTGCGGGTGTGATAATCAATACAGGAGAGGACAATTATCTCACGACTGCAGATGCATTTGAAGAGGCTCACACTGTTCTGGCATCTGACTTTATCAACGAACAGCTGGCACTTCTTGCAGGTATTCCACAAGAGCAGATGGGACTGGGTCACGCTTTTGAAATGGATCCTCAAATGGAGAATGGATTTTTATACGAACTCTCTCAGGCACAGATGACAAGGGAGATTTTCCCAAAAGCTCCGCTTAAATATATGCCTCCAACTAAATTTATGACAGGCAATATATTCAAAGGACACATACAGGATGCGCTGTTTAATATTATAGGCGTTTGGACAAACCAGGGAATTCAGCTTCTTGGAATGCCTACTGAAGCTATCCATACCCCGTTTATGTCTGACAGATTTCTTTCAATCGAAAATGCAAGATATATCTTCAATAATATGAAGAACTTGGGAGATGAGGTAGAGTTTAAGGAGAGTGGTATTATCCGTAACAGAGCAAAAGAGGTGCTTGAAAGTGCAATATCTACTTTGGAAAAAATTGAACAGGAGGGGCTCTTCTCTGCCCTAGAAATGGGGCTTTTTGGGGATGTCAAAAGGTCTAAGAGCGGGGGAAAGGGACTAGAAGGGGTTGTTGCTAAAGGTAGTAATTATATGAACCCGTTTATTAAAATTATGAAAGGAGATAAATAGTATGAGCTCAGGATTATACTCAAACAATACCGGTGATTTTGATAAAACACTGGATTTAAAAAAGGTAAAACCTTACGGTGATACTATGAATGATGGAAAGGTTCAGCTGAGTTTTACCCTCCCTGTTCCGGCGTGTGCTGAGGCAACTGAGGCAGCAAAAATACTTTGCAAAAAAATGGGACTTGAAAACCCTCAGGTAGCCTTCTTTAAGGAGCTTACCCCCGGTTATACCTTCTTCAACTGTTATGGCAGCTCATCGGTAGATGTAGATTTTACGAATATTCACGTTGCAAAAGTTGAGAGTACAGTTATGGATATGCACGATACAGATCTGTTTATAAAGGAGAATGTGGGGCACCCTCTTATTGTAATCGGAGCAAGTACCGGCACAGATGCTCACACTGTGGGTATTGACGCAATTATGAATATGAAGGGTTATGCCGGACATTATGGTCTTGAGAGATATGAGATGTTTGAGGCTTATAACCTAGGTTCTCAAGTGTTGAACGAAGATTTCGTAGCAAAAGCGATAGAGCTTAAAGCAGATGCTCTTTTAGTATCTCAAACAGTTACACAAAAAGATGTTCATATAAAGAACCTTGTGGAGTTGGTTGAGCTTCTTGAAGCAGAGGGCTTAAGGGAAAAGGTAATTTTAGTTTGCGGCGGCCCTAGGGTTAACCACGAATTGGCAAAAGAGTTAGGTTATGATGCAGGTTTCGGAATGAACAGCTATGCAGACGATGTAGGGTCGTATATTGCTCAAGAGTATGTCAGAAGAAAATCTGCAGTTAAATAGTATTCAAATAATAAATGATTTAGTATGGATAAGAATCAGATTAGAGAGGTAATAGCAAGAAGAGCTGCCCTTGAATTAAAGGACGGAGATGTTGTCAATCTTGGCATTGGACTCCCGACACTTATACCAAATTACCTTTCGGAAGGTGTTAAGGTAACACTTCAGTCGGAGAACGGGTTGCTTGGAATGGGTCCGGAGCCCGAAGAGGGTAAGCAAGACAGGAATTTCACAAATGCAGGTAATGGCTTCATTACCTACTTTACCGGAGCCTCTTGCTTTGACTCATCTATGTCATTCTCAATTATCCGGGGAGGGCACGTAGATGTAACCATACTAGGAGCACTTGAAGCAGATGAGAAGGGAAACCTTGCCAACTGGATGATTCCAGGTAAAAAAACCCCGGGAATGGGAGGGGCTATGGACCTTATTGTTGGAGCCAAAAGGGTGATTCTTGCAATGGAACACACCGCAAAAGGTGCTCATAAAATTCTTAAAGAGTGTAATTTACCACTAACAGCCGCAGGTCAGGTAAATATGATTATAACCGAAATGGGGGTAATGAACATTACACCCCAGGGAATAATGCTTACAGAACTTCACCCCGACTTTTCAGTTGACCAGATAAAAGAGGCAACCGGGGCAAATTTGATAGTATCAGAAAATTTAATTAAAATGAAGTGTTAATATGAAAAAGGTTTTTATTGTTGCAGCAAAAAGAACAGCCATTGGTAAGTTTATGGGCTCTCTTTCAAGTTTTAATCCGGGAGAACTGGGAGCAATTGTTATTCGTCAGCTAATTAAAGATACAGCAATTTCTCCGGATAAGATCGATTCTGTTATTGTGGGCAATATTCTATCTGCCGGACAGATGCAGGGTGTTGCACGTCAGTGTTCAATAAAAGCAGGAGTTCCTGCCGAGGTACCTGCCTACTCAATTAATATGGTATGCGGTTCGGGTATGAAAGCGATTATGAACGGCTACGCAGACATTATATCCGGTGCAGCAGATATTGTTGTTGCAGGCGGAACAGAGTCTATGAGCAACTCAGGGTTTATCCTACCGGGAGGAACTCTGCGAGGTGGTGTTAAAATGGGTCATATTCAAGGATTTGATCATATGATCTATGACGGGTTAACAGATGCTTTCAATAACTATCATATGGGTATCACAGCAGAGAATATCGCCGAAAAATACTCAATAACAAGAGAGAAGCAGGATTTATTTGCATATAACTCTCAGCAAAAGGCAGTTAAAGCTGTAGACGCAGGCGTCTTTGATAAGGAGGTTGTTCCTGTTGATATAGTCTCAAAAAAGGAGACAATAATCTTCAACCGTGACGAGTATCCTAACAGGGCTACAACTCCAGAAAAGCTTGCTGCTTTAAAACCTGCATTTAAGAAAGATGGAACTGTAACTGCAGGTAACTCTTCAGGGGTTAATGACGGAGCATCATTCGTTATGTTAGCTGGAGAAGATGCTGTAAAAGAGTATGGACTTAAGCCAATAGCTGAAATCATAGCTTACGGTCAGGGTGGAGTTGACCCATCAATAATGGGAATGGGCCCTGTTCCTGCAATTCGGAAAGCTCTCAAAAATGCCAATCTTAAACTATCTGATATTGAAATTATTGAACTAAACGAAGCTTTTGCAGCCCAATCTCTTGGAGTGATAGAAGAGCTGGTATCGGAGCACGGAGTTACCAAGGAGTGGATAGACCAGAGATGTAATATTAACGGAGGTGCAATAGCTTTGGGGCACCCTATAGGGGCATCAGGTAACAGAATAGTTGTTACCTTAGTACACACACTAAAAGCTACTGGTAAAAATATTGGATTGGCCTCACTTTGCATTGGGGGCGGAATGGGAACAGCTATTATTATTAAGTCCGTTTAAAAACCCATTATAGTCAAAAAAGAGGGGCCAAAATTCGTTTTTTGGATACCCTCTTTTTCTCTTTTGATCCTATAAATAACTATATTCCAAATTTATATGAATAATTCAAATAATTCTGCAAAAAAAAATATTCTCTTTGTTTGTCTTGGAAATATCTGCCGTTCTCCGGCTGCAGAGGCAATTTTTCGCAAAAGAGTTCTTGAGAGAGGGAGAGATATCATAGAGGAGATTGACTCTGCAGGATTGAACGGTTATCATAACGGTGAGATGGCAGACAGCCGAATGATACGAGTTGCTCAAAGGAGAGGATACAATATCACTTCAATATCGAGAAAATTTAACCCTAATATAGACTTTGACAAGTTTGACCTTATTGTAGGTATGGACGATTTCAATGTAATGGAGTTGAAAAATCTGGCAAAAAAAGCTGAACACATCTCTAAAATCAGTAAAATGACAGATTATGAAGATAGTAAATCTTACAGTGAAGTACCAGACCCATATTATGGAGGAGAGGAGGGCTTTGTTAAGGTGCTTGATATTCTTGAAAAATGTTCCGACGGTTTAATTACAAGATTAAGATTATGAAACCTTTACACGTTATTATCCTTGTATTGGCTCTTTTTGCAACACAACTGTTGCAGTCAAAAGAGCATCCAAAAAGAGAGTTCAGAGGGGCTTGGTTTCCAACTGTGGTTAACACAACCTGGAGAGATATGACATCTCAAGAGATTAAGAGAGATATCATCTTCTATTTAGATCTATTCAAGAAGCTAAATATGAATGCTGTAGTTTTTCAGGTCAGACCTCAGGCAGATGCCCTTTTTGTCTCTGAACTTGAACCCTGGAGCAGATTTCTTACTGGTAATCAGGGTGTTGCCCCGGATCCATTTTTTGATCCTACTGAGTTTATTATTGAGGAGTGCCA
>JAUYTH010000084.1 GCA_030695165.1 Bacteroidales bacterium | reverse complement strand
AAAAGTTCATAGATGGACTCTTTGAAGATGTTGCCTACTTCGAGCCTTTCTACCTAAAAGATTTCATTGCAGGAGTCTCAAAGAGAGGCCCCCTCAATATGAAGAGCAGGTAGTTCCCTATTTTAAAAGTGATGCCAATTTAGCCTCGAGTGCTGTTCCGTAAAGATTTTTAGCGACAATGGAGCCACTTCTGTCTATTATGAAATTGGCCGGAAGGTTCTGTATGTTGTATGTAGATATTGAAGGAGAGTTTGCTCCAAGTCCGTCACAAACGCTTATCCAGGGAATCTGCTGCTCTGCAACTGCTCTTGCCCACGCTGTTTTATCTGTATCGGCCGATACCTGATATATCTCCAAACCTCTTGAGCTAAATTTTTCATAAAGATCAAAGTACTCTCTGGTATGCATCCTCTGGTTTGCATCTGTAACACTCCAGAAAGAGAGAACTATAACCTTGCCGGAGAGATCACTCAATAAACGTATATTGGCTTTTGTATCCGGTAGAGAGATCTCCGGAAAGCCTCTTTGCGATGCGTCAAGGATTTTTGAATTAATAATCTCCGACCTCTCTCGTACAGTAATTTCATCCATCAGCCTTGAAACATACAATGAACCGGGATAGATTACCTGCAGCGAGTCGTATACCCTGCGAAACAGAAGCACGTCTCTAAGATCTGTAAAGAGTGGAACCTCCGCAGAGAATTTATGATAGAGAAGAATCATATTTGTGATAGATCCCGGATTGGTATAGATATATTTTATAGCCTCCTGCTTTTGCTTAACATAAACAGACCCCAGAGCATAGTTGAGCTCCGTCACTTTTTGGGCATCATTGGCAGCTAGAGCCTCCTGCATCTTAACTCTCAGAGAGTCAAACCTTGCTTGTGATTGTGATATTTTTTTTTCAAGAGATATCAGTAGTGAGCTCTCGGTGGAGCCCTCAACTACAGGGTTTACACCCAAAGTGTCTGTAAGTAACTTCACCTTTTCTCCCGGAAGCAAAATAAGAGATGCGATTTTTCTATCCTTGTAATATAAATAATAGAATTCAGGAGAGTTTGAGCTGAGTTTTACAGTGTATCTGAACTCCCCTTTTTGGTCAACTTTAATGGTATCAAGAACACTTTGAACATTTATATTCAATATTTTAACAACTATTTCACTATTGGTAAGTCCGTTTACCTTCCCCTCAACCTTTGCTTTATGACTATTGGTCGAGCACGAAACTACCAGCAAGAGAGAGAGTAGCAGGGCAATTGAATTTCTGATCATAATAAGATATTGAGTTATAGTTTTATTTTTGATTTAATGGCATTTGCAATATCTGCCATTTTGCTGTTTTCAAGTTTGATTTTTGCCTTTCTGAAGTCCATATCGCTCTCGCTGTTTATAGGAATCAGGTGGATATGAGCGTGAGGAACCTCCAATCCAAGAACTGCGACTCCTACCCTTTTACAAGGTATAACCTCTTTTATCCCCTTTGCCACCTTTTGTGCAAACGCGAACATAGAGGAGAACTCTTCACTCTCCATATCAAAAATATAGTCTGTCTCATTTTTAGGTACCACCAGTGTGTGACCGGCAGAAACCGGGTTGATATCCAGAAAAGCATAGAACCTTTCACTCTCGGCAACCTTGAACGAAGGAATCTCTCCCGCTATGATTTTTGAAAAAATTGTAGCCATATGCTATTTTGAAATCTCCAGAATCTCAAATTTTACAACTCCGGAAGGTACATTAACTTCAACTATATTACCCTTCTCCTTTCCGATAAGAGCCTTGCCGATAGGTGTGGCGGCAGCAAGTTTACCCTCCCTCAGATTCGCCTCTGTCTCTCCAACAAGTGTATACTCTACAACTGAATTATTGTTAAGGTTTTTTAACTTAACCTTGTTCATAATCTGGATGTGGGTTGTGTTAATTCTTGATTCATCAATAATCCGGGCATTGGCTATCATCTCCTCAAGTTTTGAGATTTTTAGCTCAAGAAGCCCCTGAGCCTCTTTAGCCGCATCGTACTCTGCATTCTCCGAGAGGTCCCCCTTATCTCTCGCCTCTGCTATCTGTCGTGAAATGGCAGGGCGTTCAACGGATACCAGTTGATGAAAGTCTGCCT
>JAUYTH010000083.1 GCA_030695165.1 Bacteroidales bacterium | reverse complement strand
TTATACCAGTTGTTAATGTACAGGTATATACAGTGTTTGGATCCAGAATGGTAGTTGGTGTAAATGAACCCTTCATACCAAGATATGTGACAGACCCGGCTATTGCAACACCACCCTTTTTAACTGTAAAGTTTGTGCTGTTTATAGAGGAGATATCCATCACCTTGTTGAATGTGGCAGAGATAACCTTGTTACGGTCGACATTTACTGCTTCATTTATAGGATCTGTTGATATAACAAGAGGTAAATTTCCTGTAGTAAAGCTCCAGATATAGTTTGCAGGAAGTTTATTCCCCGTTATATCTTTAGCATCACTTGTTATTGTTGCGCTATAAAGAGTGCTAGGCAACAGTGGAGCAGATGGAGTAAATGTTACGATATTTCCAAAATAGGTAACAGTTCCGGCAACAACATTCAGCCCCTGTTTAATAGTAAATGTAGTACTGTTTAGAGTTGTTGCATCCATCGGTTTGCTAAAAGTTGCCGTAATGATTTTAGTCAACGATACATTTACAGCATTGTTTACTGGATCTGTTGTGATTACAAGTGGTAATGTTCCGGTGTTAAAACTCCACACATAATTACTCATTATTGCATTACCCAGAACATCTTTTGCTCCCGTAGTGATTGTTCCTGTATAGACAGTATTTGCCGAGAAACTTGAAGTCGGAGTGAACATAGCCGTGTTACCGGAATAGGTTACAACACCCGGTACAGGAGTAACACCCTGCGTAAGAAGGAATGTTCCTGAATTAATTGACGCAATACCCATAGGCTTGCTAAAAAGTACAGATACTACCTTGCCCAGTGGAACACCGGAAGCACCATTTGCAGGGTCTGTTGAGACAACTGAAGGCGCACTGCCGGTAGTAAAGGTCCATACATAATCTTCAACCATTGAGCTATTGACCAAATCTTTCGCCCCTTTTGTGATTGTTGCCGTATATGCTGTATTGGCAGCAAGATTAACACCAGGGGTAAAAACAGCCACTACACCCGAATATGACACTGTCCCAGGGATAAAGGTACTTCCTTGTTTTAGTGTGAAGGTTGTTGTGTTTATTGTCAAACCATCCATCGCCTCGTTAAAGGTTGCCGATATCAGTTTGTTAAGAAGAACATCAGACGCTCCATTTGCAGGATCTGTGGAGATAACTTCGGGACAAATGAACTTAATCTCCCCTGTAAAGTCGTCTTTTCTGCATTGCCATAAAAACACACTAAGCAAAAGAGTTACTATCCAGATTCCTCTGAATACTTTTACGATACTCTTGCTTTTATTGTGAATTCTCTCTTTAAGTTTTTTGGGCTGGCTTACCCAGTTACCGCTGATCTTAAAGTTTTCATCAGCTAATTTTTGCTTTGTACTCATCTTTATTAAGTATTAGTAATATATCTGTAAGGTCGCATTTAACAGATATATTTCCTTTACATAAAATGGTAGTAATGTTACATGATTCACACTTTTTTCTTGAAAATGAGTCTTGTAGCCGAAGGCATCGTATCCCCAAGCAGAAATCCCCAGGGTTTAAGAGACTCAATACGATCAAAAACTAATTTTACAATTGCGGTAAGCGGAATCGAGATGAACATTCCCGGTATCCCCCACAAAACTCCAAAGGCAATCACTGCAATTATCGATACAAGAGCATTAATCTTAACCTTGGATGCCACAATCTTCGGTACAATATAGTTGTTGTCTATTAATTGAATTATATAATATAGCACAAGAACATAGAGGGCATACCAGGCAGTTG
>JAUYTH010000266.1 GCA_030695165.1 Bacteroidales bacterium | reverse complement strand
CTTTTCTTCTTCGCTTTCTACCCAGATTTTGCCACCGTGTTTTTCGATAAATTCTTTGCAGAGGATCAAGCCCAGGCCGGTACCTTGTTCTTTGGCTGTTCCGGTGGTTGACTCGCTTTTGTCAAGCCGAAAAAGGTTATCAATCCTCCTTGTTGAAATACCCACTCCATTGTCGCACACCGAAATAAAAATTTCATTTGCTCTTTTCTCCGCCGAAATTATGATCTCGCCATCTTGTCTGGTAAATTTTATGGCATTGGAGATCAAATTTCTGAGCACTGTGCTGATCATCGGCTTATCAGCAAAAACGACTAAGTTATGTGGCAGTACTTTTTTGATGGTGATAGCTTTTTGAGCTGCAATTTCATCGAACAGGACCTTGTTTTCGTTGATCAAATCCACCAATTCAAAATTTTCGGGATTAAACTCCATCCTTCCGGTTTGTGAACGCGACCATTCCAACAGATTCATCAACAAATCCATGGCCCGTTGTGAAGATTGCCCTATTATCCTTGCATACTTATCAATCCCTTCGTAATCTTTCTCTTTTATTTGATCTATAAGCACTTCGCTAAATCCTATGATGGAGTTGAAAGGGCTTTTTAAGTCGTGAGCAATGATACCAAAAAACTTGTCTTTCGTTGAATTAGCTATCTCAAGTTTCTCTTTTTGTTCTTCAATTGTAGATGTTCGTTGCTTGACAATCTCTTCTAATTTTTGCTTCTCTTTTTTCAAGCGGATCATATTCAAACGTACAATACCATGAATAATAAATGCTATTGCGATACAATAAGCGAGATAAGCCCACCAAGTCTTGTAAAATGGATGAAGTATCCTAATCTGGAAAGTCGCTGTTTCGCTCTCAACATCATAGATATTGCGGGCTTTCACCATAAATTTGTATTCACCTTCCTGTAAGTACGAGTACTCCTTTTGGGTTTGCCGGCTCCATTCACTCCATTGATTATCAAACCCATCTAGTTTGTAACTATACAACGTGCGGTCCTCGTTATCAAAGAAAGGCGCCGCAAATTCAAATTTCATAGAATTGAATTTGTAAGATAATTTAGCAAAGTTCTTTTCGTTGTCGGGACCAATATTCAGGACACTATCTTGTCCGCAGGTAACATTTCTTATCAGGCAATTGAATTTTTGAGAATAATCTTTTGTGTCTTTGTTAAGGTCGTACCTAAATACACCTTCGATTCCACCAAACCAGGCAATACCGGTTGGTTCGATATACACAACTCCAAGGCTAAAATGGGGAAAAAGACGGAAAGGCTTATAAATCCAATCGTAACCACCTTTGGGGTTGGGTTGCAAATAACCAATGTCCGCAGTTTCATTATTGGAAGGACAAACCCAGATTTTGCCATCTGGCATTTCCTGTGAGTAAAGTATACTACGGTCGCCGTTACAAAATGGTTTGCCAAATTCACAATAAGGCTCAAATTTATCGGTAACCTTGTTGTACGCATAAAAACCATCTGCAGTATTGACAACCATTTTGTTTCGTATCTCGGAAATTGACAAGGGCATCAAAGTCTTAAGTCCTTTATTTTGATTATAATATCTTACACTTCTGGGAATTGTTATGTTGTTGTAATCTGGAGTAACCCTTATAAGCCCATTCATAAAAGTGCAAATCCATAATTCTCCATTTTCGTCCTCCTGAATAAGTCTTATATCGTCTTTTATTCCATTCCAACGACCTTCTAATATCCATTTATTATTTTCAAATCGAAAGGAGATAAAAGATTCGTCATCGCTGCTAAAATACCTGTTTGGGTTAACTTTTGATTGATAAAGAAACATTGCATGGCTGCCTTTGAATACCGAAGTAACTTTTTTATTAGGGTCTATTTGGTAAACCCCATTTTTTGTTCCCAACAACAACGATTTATTTTGGGTTGGCTCAAGAAAACACCAAACTATACCATCAGGTATGCCTTTGACTTCATTAATCTTATTTTTATTGTCGATATAATAAGTTTTCACGAATGTGCCAATATATATGATTCCATTATATCGGTAAATCGACACAACACTATTTTTAAGTCCAGAGGTTTTATTCCAATAACTTAAATCCTGACTTTTACTGGTTTTACTTATTCCATTGTTTAAGTTCATCCAAATATTATTGCCGGACTCCGCATATGTGCTAAAAATAAAGTTGTTTTGTAATTGGTTATCTTCACTAAACTGCTGAAGAAGTTTACCTTCAGGATTGAAAAGCGCTGCTCCTTTATTTTTTGATCCTAAAATGAAGTTTCCGTTTGACAACATTGATCCTCTAGATAGTCTATTGTCAGATAAGAAATTATTTAGTTGTTCTCCCATTTGTCGTGGGTTCACATTTTTCTCCGGATTAAAAAGATAGACTCCTTTATCTGCGTTAGTGACTAAAAATGTTGAATTTTTAATTTGCAATACTTTACTAAAGGATTTGTGGTCGAAAAAATCAGATTGTCCTATAGATTTTAATTGATTGTTTTCAATCTTTTGGATTCCATTTTTCTTTGATATTACGTAACAGCTGTCTTTGTATTCAATAAAACCGTTAAAGGCATCACCATTTTCGGCGTGAAATACAGACACTTCACCATTTTTTGGAGAATACTGTAGAGTATATTCGAGTGACTGAAAATAGACATTTCTGGTTGTTATGGCAATCGATGTTAAAATTCCCAGCTTGATTTTCGCATCAGGAAGCAAATGAGTAAGGCTTACATAGGTAGTTTTCCCTTTACTATCAAGAGTCAGATATCCAAATTCATCAATAGCTGCAACATAGATCTTTCCATTTTTATCTTTTTTTAAATCATAGGCACATACAATTTCTTTAGAAGAAACATCGCGCCACGATACTCCATCGTACTCAATTAGTTTATCTGATCCAAAATACATTACTCCCCTGTCGTCCTGAATTGAACAGATAATTTGGGGGTCGCCTTTAAATTCTTTTGAAGTGTAGTTTTTTATAATCGGATAACCAATTTCCTGCCCAATCGTTAACTGACTATTGAAAAATACTACCTGAATACTGATAATTGAATAAATCAGTAATCGCTTTAAATTTTCAAGATCAAGATTTCGCATGATGAAAATTATATTTGGCTTTGGATAAATTATTGTTTCGAATATCTATAACAATGTCTGTTGTTTTAGTGTTGGTGTGTAGAGTAGTGCTATTATTTGCATAATGTAAGATAGTAAAAATTCCTCAGACAAGACATCGGTGATATGTTTTTCGTTTATCAAAAATCTGCATATATCGCTTACGACATAAAAACATTTGTATCTTTGTGTCGCAAACGATAAATAATCATAAATGGCAACAAATAATTCAATATCTGCAAGAAACGAAACTTTTAAGCAAAGGATTTTACGCAAAATGTACCCGTTTATCAGGAAAATGGGGAAAAAAGGTAAAAATGGCACTGTGTTGATTAACGAACAGAAGAGAGTGCCGCTTTCATCTTTTTATGATTTAAATGTATTATCAAACAAAGGGAAGGCGCTCAATTTCGGTGAATTCAAAGGGAAGAAGGTGATTTTGGTAAATACAGCATCTAACTGTGGTTATACCGGTCAATATTCCGAGTTGCAAACCTTGAATGAGCGTTATGGAGACTCTTTACAGATTGTTGCCTTTCCGGCCAATGATTTTGCAGATCAAGAGAAGAGTAACGATAGTGAGATTGCCCAATTTTGCCAACAAAATTATGGGGTAACTTTTCCTGTAACTAAAAAAGGTGTTGTAGTTAAGCAGGCAGATCAGCAGAAGGTTTTCAAATGGCTGAGTGATAAAAATCTTAACGGCTGGAACGAACACGCTCCGGATTGGAACTTTGGTAAATATATAGTTGATGAAAATGGGGTACTAACGCACTATTTCGGGCCATCGATCTCTCCTTTGGAAGAGGAGTTCTTAAAAGCTTTGGAGTAATATCTGCAATAATTGAATATGAAATATGATCAACTAAAGTTAGAAAACCAGCTGTGTTTCCCTGTTTATGCTACATCTCGCTTAATTACAAGGGAGTATCAGCCTTTTTTAGATAAATTGCAGATTACTTATCCTCAATATTTGGTCCTGATGGTTTTGTGGGAGAACGATACCCTTCCGGTGAATGATATTGCTAAAAAGCTCATCCTTAACACCAATACAATCACTCCTTTGCTAAAGCGGATGGAGCAACAAGGGCTGCT
>JAUYTH010000053.1 GCA_030695165.1 Bacteroidales bacterium | reverse complement strand
ACATATATGAGAGGGCAGATGGAGTTTAACAAGACAGGAGTCTTCTATCCGGATGCAAATTCAACATTAAGAATAACATACGGAGCGGTTAAGGGCTATAAGCCCAATGATGCAGTTTACTTCAAACACATCTCAACTCTGGAGGGGATAATGGAGAAAGATAACCCGGATATATACGACTACAATATTCCCCAAAAGTTAAGGGATGTTTACGCAAAAAGAGATTTTGGCAGATGGGAGGTTAATGGAACAGTTCCGGTATGTTTTATTGCGACAAACCACACCTCAGGAGGTAATTCAGGAAGCCCGGTTATAAATGCCGATGGCGAGCTTGTAGGAATTAACTTTGACAGAGTCTGGGAAGGAACGATGAGCGACATAGCATATGACCCTCAAATGTGCCGGAACATCTCTCTGGATATAAGATATGTGCTTTTTATTGTTGATAAAGTAGCAAGAGCATCACATCTTATTGAAGAGATGAAAATTGCAGATTAACCTTTAGCCGGCTTTATTGACCGCATATTATATAAAAAAAGAGGGTGGCCATTTGGTCATCCTCTTTCAATTATATGATTTAAAATCAATACTAATACTCCCTGGCAGGACGATCATTTGCCTGAGCTACACTGATAGTGCGGCCCATATGATCGGTACCGTTAAGAGCTTCGATAGCTGCGTTACCCTCAGTATCGTTTGGCATCTCTACGAAACCATAGCCTTTTGACCGGCGGGTATCACGATTGATAATAATTCTGGCTGAAGTAACTTCGCCATAAGGTGCAAACAGTTCGGCTAGATCCTCTTTCTTAGCACGGAAACTTAGACTTGAAACAAAGATGTTCATATGAACGGAAATAAAAAGTTTAAAATATAGGTTAATTAACTACACAAAGGTATACAAAATAATTACATACCAAAATTTAATGATTACCGTCATTAATCAAGCTATTCTTCGTATCCAGTACCATCAAAACAGTGTGTGCAAATAGAACTCTTAGGTAGCCCTATAGCTTTAACCAATGTCTCTATACTATTGAATTTAAGGCTGGACAGTCCTAGTTCATCTCTTATAAAATCTGTCATACTAGCATACTCTTCAGTTGAGGCATCTGAATATTTCTTGAGATTAACATCGTGTGCGCCCTCTTTTTGCAGAATGTATCTTCTTGTTATGAGCTCCAGTGGCGACCTTGACGCAGAGAAGTTGAGAAAATCGCAAGGATACACCAGAGGCGGGCAGCTTATACGGATGTGGATCTCTTTAGCACCAAAACTTATCAAAGTCTGTGCATTATCTTTAAGTTGGGTTCCCCTGACAATTGAGTCGTCGCAAAACGCTATTCTCTTCTCCCGCAGCAGACTCTTATTTGGAATTAATTTCATTCGTGCAACCAAATCGCGAATAGATTGATTAGATGGCATAAAGCTTCTAGGCCAAGTAGGGGTGTATTTAACTATAGCATTTCTGTATGGGATTCTTTTGCCTGCTGCAAAACCGATCGCCATACAGGTCCCGGAATCCGGAATTGCAGATGATACATCCAGTGGAGTATCATCTTTCTCTCCTAAAGAGTGTCCAAGAGCAAACCTTACATCGTCTACGTTTATCTTTTCATAAGAGCTGGTAGGGTAACCGTAATAAATCCAAAGGAATGAACATATATGAAGTCTTTTTTTAGCAGGAGAGAGCTGGTGATATCCCTGACCAGTAATTTTTACAACCTCTCCGGCCCCTATACAATACTCCTCTTCGTAACCAAGATTGGAAAAACTGCAGGTTTCTGAGGCTACAGCAAAAGAACCATCCTTTTTCCCTATGATGAGCGGTGTCCTTCCATACTTGTCTCTGCTTGCCAATATTCCAGTCTCTGTAAGCAATAGAAATGAGCACGACCCCTTGATCTTACTCTGCGCAATCTCAATCCCCTCAAGAAAGCTTTTCCCTCCTGTTATTAGTAGAGCAGTCAGCTCTGTAGGGTTTGTAGATCCTGAACTCAACTCTGTGAAGTTCCGGCCGGAGTCTAGCAACTCTCTCTCCAACTCTGTAATATTATTAATCTTACCGACAGTTACAATTGCAAATTTTCCAAGGTGAGAATTAAGGATTATTGGCTGAGGGTCTGTATCACTAATCACTCCTATACCCGAAAAGCCATCAAATTTCTTAAGGTCATCCTCAAATTTTGCTCTGAAATGTGAATTTTCCAGGTTATGTATTGTTCTGGCAAAGTTACCGTTAATATTCAATGAGGCCATCCCACCTCTTCTTGTCCCGAGATGGGAGTGATAATCTGTTCCGTAAAAAAGATCTGTAATGCAATTTTGTTTGGAGATTACTCCAAAAAGGCCGCCCATAGTAATAGATATTTGAAAGTCGGTCACAAAAGTATAACAAATTCCATTTACCTTTACGCAATATTATGAACATATTAGTTATGCAGAACATTATTTACCTGATTATCCATATTTTATTTGCCCTGGGGCTGTTCATATCTCTAAAACTAATTAACGTTAAGAATCTGAACAAATTTCAAACTATATCTGTAAACTATTTAATAGCAGTTGTTTTTACACTGACAGACCTTGCCTTTAACAACTCCGGATGGGAATATTCTACAAAATTGATTATACCCTCTTTTTCGGTTGGGTTGCTTTTTATTGCTAGTTTCATTGTAATAATCTATTCAACACAAAAAGTGGGAATAGGTCTTACCACCTCTCTCAACAAAATGTCTGTGGTAATTCCGGTCACTGTTGGTGTTATATATCTTGGGCAGAACAGTGATATTCTTATAAAAATCGGGGGTATTATTCTCGCACTTATTTCATTCTTCCTTATCCTTTATAAAAAACCGGCCGACCGAGTTAAAGGGGCATTTATACTCCCATTTCTGGTTTTTTTGTTGCCTGGTATAAATGACACCTCAATGGAACTAACCAAAACATATATTATTTCGGACCCTGCAGATGGTGAGCTTTTCCTTTTTGGCGTATTTTTAACTGCTCTGGTTTTTAGCCTGATTTTAGTCTTTGCAGATTTTAAGAAACGCACCCATAAGATTGCATTCCGTTACGAAACACTTCTGTTTGGAGGAGCTTTAGGGCTTTTTAACTTTTTGACCTCTAAGATGCTGCTAATTAATGTGGGCAGAATGGGGGGGTCGATTGTTTTTCCTGTTCACAACGCATCTGTTGTGATGCTTACAGCCCTTATCGGAGTCTTCTTTTTCAAAGAGAGTTTTTCAAAAAGACAGTGGATGGGTGTGTTCCTGGCCATAGTTGCCGTATTTATGATAGCAAGTACACTATAAGTGCATTTATTATCAACCCTGCACAGATATATCTTTTCCGGCTTCTCTCCAGTCCAAAGTCAACGAAAAGTACCAGAATCAGTGCAATGATTATTAATCTGTATCCCGAATTTATATCTGCATCTATTTTAGAGTATGGGAGAGATTCTACTCTTGCAGCTATATAGTATATCGTTTTAGAGGTAAACTCAAGAGCTTTAAAAAGCAGATTATATCCGAATCCGGATAACCATAATATTGCAGCACAGCAGCAGATATAGATGACAATAGCCGAGAGCGGCATTAATAAGATATTTGCAATGAGAAAATAGAGAGGGAAAAAGCCGAAAAGTGATATAGAAATTAGTGATGTTCCTATTTGGCAAGCAATTGAAATTGAGATAAGCCCCCAGAACCACTTCACGATCTTATTCTCCGAACGCACTAAATTGTCAATTTTTGGGTTAATAAAGAGAATGGATAGAAATGCAATATAGGAGAGCTGAAAACCCGGTTCATATAGAGATTCAGGAGAGAATAGCGTAATTAAAAGAGCAGAGGCACATAACGAATTCAGAGATAGTGGAGATCTCCCTATCAGCCGGTAGATGGTAAGCATAGAGATCATTATAACGGCCCTTAAGGATGACGGAGAGAAACCGGCAATTGCACAGTAGAGCCAAAGAGTAGATATTATTGCAATACTCCTTAAGATTTTAGGCAGGAGCCTGTTTCCCATAAATGATAGTATAAAAGAGATGAAGATAAATAGGAACCCGGCGTGCAGACCCGATACTGCCATTAGATGCATTGTCCCGGATGATATAAATGCATCCTTTGACTCTCGGTCTAAGTAGCTCTTATCGCCTGTTGTTATGGCTATTATCATATCTGCCCACTCTTGGTTTCCTGCAGATTCCCGGAGCTCTTTTATGAAGTGAGCCATTTTGCTTTTGAGTTGCAGCGCTGCTGTTTTCCCCTTTGGTTTTACAATTGTAAAGTAACCCTCCCTTAGATAGCCCTGAGAGAAGACTCTCATCTTCATATAGTACCCCTTTCTGTCAAATGAACTTCCATTGGGATTTGAAATCTCCCTAAGCCGTATTTGTGTAATTATTGTGTCACCGATCTCAAAATTATTACTCTTTGCCTTTTTATCAAGATAGAGCAAAACACCCTCATTAAATTCAGGAGAAAAACAGTGTGATGTTGAATAATTTCTGTTTATCTTTATATCGCTTTTTACAACCAACCTTACATCTGTTAACCCCTCCTTTTTAAGAAGATTGCTGTATAGGTTTTTTTTGGCATAGGGGCTCTGTGATATATTGAAATTACCTGCTACAAAAAGTGTGGCTCCCAGCATTAATTTCAGAAAAACATCAAGATTTGAAACTCTTTTATAGAAGTTAAAATAGTAAACTGTTAGAGTGATTATTATAAATAGAACCGAAAAATAAAGGTATAAATGTGAGTCGTAACTTTGAGAATTTCCGAAAATTATACCAGATAAATAGAAGAGGGAGTATATAAACAGAGGTGAGTTACCGACATAGCCCGGTTTACTAAAATTTTTCTCCTTCACCCTATCCATCGCCCCATAAATTTGGTATAAAAATAACATTTTATTCTTTATTGCTAACAAAAAGAGCTTTTTTTATTACATTTGCAGGATATATTTGCCTTAATTTTGTCAATTTTTAATTAAATAATAAATTTTTTATGGTTATATTGGTTTTGAACTGCGGAAGCTCCTCTATCAAGTATCAGGTTCTTGATATGAAATCAACTTCGGACTACAATCTTCTGGCAAAGGGTATCGTTGAAAGAATTGGTCTGGAGACAGGCGTTCTCTCCCACAGGGTAAGTGGAAGAGACAAATATGAGATTGAGACTCCTATACCCAACCACACTGAGGGAATAAAAAAGGTTCTGGACATTCTCATTAACAAAGAGTTGGGAGTTCTTAGCTCTCTCTCCGATATTCAAGCTGTTGGGCACAGGGTTGCTCACGGAGGCGAATTCTTTAAAGCCAGCAGTCTGGTTGACGAATCTGTAATTAAAGGCATTGAACAATTATGTGAACTGGCACCTCTTCATAATCCTGCAAATTTGCTGGGAATTTTTGCCATTCAGACACTTATGCCTCAGACTCCTCAGGTAGCTGTTTTTGATACCTCATTTCACCAGACAATGCCCAACTTTGCATTTATGTACGCACTTCCGTACGAGTACTATACAAAGTATAAGATTAGGCGTTACGGCTTCCACGGAACCAGCCACAAATTTGTAGGCAAAAAGGCTTGCGATTTGGCAGGGCTGGATTTTGAAAACTCAAAAGTGATAACCTGTCACCTTGGAAACGGGAGCTCGATTACAGCTATTAAGAATGGTAAGTCCGTAGACACATCTATGGGATTTACTCCTCTTGAGGGTATTATAATGGGTACAAGAAGCGGAGATATTGACGCAGGAATCGTAACCTTTATACAAGAGAAAGAGGGGCTGGATGCAGCAGGTATCAACTCTCTTCTCAATAAGAAAAGCGGGTTTATCGGAGTTTTCGGAGAGTCGTCAGATGCAAGGGATATTGAGAAGGCTGCCGCAAACAATAATGAAAGAGCAAAACTGGTTCTGGATATGCTCAACTACAGAGTACTTAAATACATCGGTGCATATACAGCTGCTATGGGTGGAGTTGATATGATTGTATTTACTGGAGGTATTGGTGAAAATGACCCTCATATCAGGGAGATGGTAGGCTCACACCTTGGATATATGGGAATGAATTTCGACTATCAGGCAAATAAAGGCGTTCGCGGCAAGGATGTTATTTTATCTACTCCGGAATCAGTAGTTAAGATGGCAACTGTTACTACAAACGAAGAGCTTGTAATTGCTCAGGATACAATGTTAATACTTGCTAAATAAAAGAACTATAACTGATATAGATTAAGATTTATGATAACAACATTTGAACAGATTTTTGAGACATTAAGGTCAAAACCAAAAAAGAGACTTGTTGCTGCCTGGGCTGTAGATGACCATACAATAAACGCTGCCAGGCTTGCAATAGAGGCCGGCATTGTAGAAGCGACACTTGTAGGGGATGAAAAACTTATTCGTCAGGTTTGTGAACACGAGAAGATAGATCCCTCAATTTTTAAAATCGTCGCAATCGATGATGAGATAACAGCTGTATCTGCAGCAGTAGATATCATAAATGCAGGGGAGGGGGATATTCTGATGAAGGGGCTCTGCAGTACAGATAAATATATGAGAGCAATCCTTAATAAGGAGAGAGGTCTGCTTCCGGCTAAAGCAGTTCTGAGCCATGTTACAGTTTTATCAAATCCACAGTATCACAAGCTGCTGATTATGGGGGATATTGCAGTTATACCGGCTCCGGATCTTGGCCAGAAGGTTGCTATTACAAATTATGTAGTTAAAACAGCACACGCAATGGGCATAGCTAAACCTAAAGTTGCGCTTATTGCTGCCACCGAGCAGATGATGCCCGGGATGCCTGCCTGTGTAGATGCAGCAATTATTTCAAAGATGGCAGATAGAGGCCAGATATCGGGGTGCCTGGTTGATGGCCCTCTCGCTTTGGATGTTGCGCTCTCGGTTGAGGCTGCAGCTGTAAAAAAACTTGTAAGCAGTGTTGCAGGAGATGCAGATTGTCTTGTTTTTCCAAATATTGAATCTGCCAACGTCTTTTATAAAGTTAATAGCCAGCTTTGTATTGGTGCCAAACAGGCAGCAATAGTTGCCGGAGCCAAGGCTCCTTGTGTCCTTTCAAGCAGGGCAGATAGCATTGAAACAAAACTTAACTCTATTGCATTAGCTGCTTTAACAGCAAAATAGTATATGGGACACTTGATTTTAGCAATAAACCCAGGTTCTACTTCAACAAAAATTGCAGTATTTGAGAGCAGGAAACAACTTTTTGTAACCACTCTCAGGCACACCTCTCAAGAGCTCTCTCTGTTTAGTTCAATAACAGACCAGTTTGAGTTCAGGAAAGAGACAATTTTGAAGACTTTAAAGGATAATGAAATAGATCTCAATTCAATTGAGATGATAGTTGGCAGAGGTGGTTTGATTAAGCCTATTAAAGCGGGAGTTTATGAGGTAAATGAGCAGATGATAGCAGACCTGCAAGTTGGTGTTGGGGGTGAGCACGCCAGCAATCTTGGAGGACTCATTGCACACAGTATAGCAAAGGAGATTAAAGGCTGCAGAGCATTTATTGCCGATCCTGTTGTAGTAGACGAGCTTGAACCGATTGCCAGAATTACCGGCCACCCTCTGTTTGAGAGGAAGTCAATTTTTCACGCACTCAATCAAAGAGCAATTGCAAAAAGTTACGCTACATCTTTGAATGTGCCGTATGAGTCTTTAAATTTGATAGTTGCGCATCTTGGCGGGGGTGTATCTGTTGGTGCACACTCTAAGGGAAGAGTTATAGATGTGAATAATGCTCTCAACGGAGAGGGACCTTTCTCACCGGAAAGATCCGGAACCCTGCCTGCATATGATCTTGCTAAACTTTGCTTTTCCGGAGATTACACTCTGGAGGATGTGAAAAAGATGATTACAGGAGAGGGTGGACTAGTTGCACATCTGGGAACAAACTCTTTTAGTATAGTCGAGAAGATGGTGAGTGATGGAGATGAGAAGTTCAGACTAATATCTGAAGCTTTTGCATACAATGTGGCCAAAGCGATAGGAGCAATGGCCGTTGTCCATAAAGGGGAGGTTGACGCTATACTCATTACAGGAGGAATAGCATACAATACAAGGTTGATGGAGACTATTTCGGAACAGATTAAGTTTATCGCTCCGGTAAAGATTTTCCCGGGAGAAGATGAGATGTCTGCTTTGGCCTGGAATGGTCTTTCTGTTCTTGAGGGTAAGGAGACTCCTTTGGTTTATAGCTAAAAAGAGACAAATTTTTTGATTGAAATACTATATTTTACTCGAGTAAAGTATAGTATTTTAATTTATTGCCGTCACCTCTTTGTGGGTGTAAAATATTTATCAAATCATTGAGGATTACATCGGGTTCAATTACCCCTGTTTCCCAAAAATCACTCCCACCTCTTTGTGTATTTCTTTTAGTGTTATTAAATACCTTTCCTTTAACAAAAACCGGCAGCCGCTTGAAAAGTGGATTGCCGGTTTCCAGTTGTAAAAGGGTGGTATAAAAATTAGGGTTCAGCCAGAAATCGGCCTCTCCCGCCTCAATATAGACCTCCTCAAGGCTATTTGGATGTGACGGGTTGTCTCCCTCTTTGCTCAATATTATTTGCCCGCCTGCATCTTTAATGAGATGACTCATATAGCTGTTTACTCCCGGAATGTACCAGACATCTTTCCAGGGAGCATTCAGCAGAACCTTAGGTCTCTCAGTAACATCTGCCACCAACTCCTTTTTACTATTATAACGACTCTTTATTGCATTAAAAAGTGAATCCGTATGTGCTGCTTTTGAGAAGAGAGTACCAAAAAATTTGAGATATTCAAGCTTACCCAAAGGGTGCTCTTCCATATAGTCTCCAACAACAATCACCTTAATTCCTAGTTCTCTGATCTTATCGATATAGATGTTGTTCTCGCCGCTAATGCCATATGTAAAGACAACATCCGGAGATAGTTGCAGTAGCATTTCATAATTGATGGAGGTTTCAAAACCGATATCTTTAATCTCGCCTGCAGATAAACCTGTATTTATCTTTGGATTGGTTATGTATTGTGCACCTGAGACTGCCACTACAGATCTCTCTTCCCCTATTGCGCTTATATAGGATATATGGCTTGTAGACATACAGACAACACTTTTCAGCGGAACGGGTATCTCATCTCTGCTAAACTCTTCACTCTCTCTCTCTTCTCTTGGAACCAGTTTGTATCTGGAGATATCTCCCTTTCCGCTCCAACTCTCATTGATGATGAGGTATGTGCTGCCAGACTCCTCGTTAGTTATACTAAAATATTTTGCATACTCATTTCCTAAAGTTGTAACATCATCACTGCCCGAGGGTCCGCTACAGAAGATGATGGTCTGCAGAAGAGCAAAGAGATATGTTAGTTTGAATATGGGCTTCATTAGTGTATATTTGCTGCAAATTTAATATTTTACATTTAATAAGCAGATAATGAAAAGCAGGGATGTTATAATAATAGGAGGAGGGGCTGCAGGTATGCTGGCAGCAATATCTGCCGCAAAATCGGGTGCCGGGGTGACCTTGATTGAGAAGATGGAGAGGTTGGGACGGAAGTTAAGGATTACCGGTAAAGGGCGTTGCAATATAACCAATACCAAACCATGGCAAGAGTTCTCTACACATATTCATCCGAAGAGCAACTTTTTCAAACACTCCTTTTATAACTTTTCAAATAACCATACAATTGAATTTTTTGAAAGTATAGGGCTTAAGACCTCACTTGAGAGAGGAGAACGCATTTTCCCTTCATCCGGCTTAGCCGCTGATGTGGTTATTGCTCTCACTTCAGAGATGGAGAGATTGGGTGTGGAGGTTCTCCTTAACACAAGAGTGACAGATTTGTATGCAATAGGCCAAAAAATTACTGAGGTTGTAACTTTAAACACAAATAGCAATATTGAAACCAAATATAGTGCCGTCGCTGTTATTCTTGCTACAGGAGGGCTAACATATCCTTTAACCGGCTCCGATGGAGATGGCTATGCGATTGCAAAAAAACTTGGCCATAAAATTGAGGAGTGTTTCCCATCCTTAACTGCTCTTATGCCAAAAGAGTACTCAAAAGAGCTGGAGGGTCTTCAGCTTAAAAATGTGGAGATCTCTCTTTTTATTGCAGGAGATGAGGTTCAGAGAGAGATGGGAGATCTGGATTTTACCAATAACGGTATTGAGGGTTCAATAGGATATAAGATTAGCAGAAAAGCAGTCAAAGCTCTTATAAACGGGAACAGATGCGTAGTGTATCTTGACCTCAAGCCGGCTCTAACAAAAGATGTGCTCGAAGAGAGAATGAGAAGAGAGTTGGACCTCTTACATAACCCATCAATCAATCAGCTTATGAGAAAATTGGTGCCGTATGAGTTGATAAGTTCCTTTTTGTCTTTTGTAAAACTTCCGGCAGACCCTCTTAAAGCCCCAAAGAGGGAGGCTACAATAAAAGCCATTGCAGCATCTTTAAAGGCCTGGAAGATGGATATTGTTACATTTACCTCTTACGAAAGGGCTGTAATAACTGCGGGTGGCGTATCTCTTGACGAAGTGATAGCAAAAAGTATGAGATCCCGTTTGTACGTCAATCTCTTTTTTGCAGGGGAGATTATTGATCTTGACGGCGATACCGGAGGTTATAACCTCCAGATAGCTTTTTCTACCGGTTATATGGCAGGTTTGGAGGCCGCCAGGTTTTCAAAGGGAGTTATAATAACTTAGAGGAGCTCTCGAACTTAATCTTAAGCTCAGTTATCACCTGTTTTGTATCCAGAGTGAACTCTCCGTTCATCATCCAGGAGTAGTAGCCTGCATCGCTCTTAAAGACGCTCTCAACGCTTCTTCCTTTATGTTTCCCAAAGTTTATGACCGGTATATCATTATCATCTAATGCTATACGGCAGGCATAATCGAGAAATTTAGATTTGGTTGAGAAATCTGCAAGGAACTTGACGTCATTCTCCAGAATATCTTTGTATCTGTCCAGTTGAGCTTCTAGTATCTCAAATGTGGCGATTGTGTCTGCCTCTGCAGAGTGTGCATTTTCCAACTCTTTGCTGCAGTAAAATTTGTATGCTGCACCCAGAGTTCGTTGCTCCAGTTTGTGAAAAATATTCTGAACATCTACAACACGTCTCTTACGAAAATCAAAACTTACTCCGGCTCTGAGAAACTCCTCTGCAAGCATCGGGATATCAAATTTTGTTGCGTTATAGCCAGAGAAATCACACCCGGACATCCATAATGCCAGACTCTTAGCTACCTCTTTGAAGGTGGGGCAATCTGCTACATCTTCATTAGAGATGCCGTGTATACTCTGAGCTTCGGGAGAGATTGGAATTGTGGGATTGATTCTACGGGTTTTAATCTCCTGATCTCCATTGGGCATTACCTTAAGAGCACTTATCTCCACAATTCTGTCTGTGGCAACATTAAGACCGGTACTCTCAATGTCAAAAACAAGCAACGGATTCTTTAAATTCAACTTCATTATTTTGATCTCCAACTTTGACGCTTATGCGCTGACCATCATAGGCATTATTAGTGCCAGAATATCTTCCGAAGGGTCACTCTGGCCGGATGGCAGAATTAAAGCGGCCCTTGAAGGGTCAGAGAGCTCCAGTGAAATATCGTTGTATGAAAGATTTGTGAGAATCTCTACAAGGAAGGTAGATTTAAAACCTATCTCCATTGGATCTCCTTCGTACTGACAGCTTAATCTTTCGTGTGCAGAAATTGAAAAATCAAGGTCCTGAGCAGAGATTACAAGCTGGTTGTATGAGAGCTTCAATTTCACAAGACTGCTTGCCTGGTTGGAGCAAACTGATACTCTTCTGGCGCTGTTTAGAAAGTCCTGACGGTTTATGATAAGTTTGTTGGTATTGTTTTTTGGGATAACAGATTTGTATGCAGGATAGTTACCCTCTACAAGACGGCATACAAGAATAAATGACTCAAATTCAAAATATGCATTTCTCTGATCAAAAATGATCTTAACCGATTCGTCAATTTTTGAAAGAAGGTTTTTTAGGATTGAAGAAGGTTTTTTTGGCAGTATAAAGGATGACTTTTGTTCTGACTTTATGTCACGTCTTGTAAAACATACCAGTTTATGTGCATCAGATGCTACAAGGGTTGCAGAATCGGTGTCGATATCAAAATATATCCCGTTCATTACCGGCCGAAGCTCCTCTTCTGCTGTTGCATAAAGTGTGCGGTTAATACCCTCCAGAAGTATCTGGGAGTTTATGGATATCTCCGTACTATCGGCAGATATCGAGGCAATGCTCGGATAGTCATCTGCATTCATACAAGGTAGAGTAGAGCTTCCGTTTGCCCAGGTAATATCTATGGAAGTTTCGCTCTGATTTGTTTTGAACTCCAATGGGATATCTGCAAACTCCTTTAAAGAGTCAACCAGAAGTTTTGCAGGAACAGTAATCTCCCCCTCCTCTTCAATACTCTCTATAGGCAGACCGGCTTTGAGACTCGTCTCAAGATCCGATGCAGTTATGTGCAGGTATCCGTCCTTTAAAACGAACAGAAAATTGTCTAAAACAGGGATTGTGTTTTTCGAAGAGATAACTCTTGAAACAGACAAAAGACGAGCTAAAAGCTCAGTACTTGAAACAACAAACTTCATATCAAGATATTTTTTACAAAGATAAAAAAAATAAGTTATGGCATATAATTTGTTTTTGAACTTAAAAAAACTTTTAAAGTCATGAAACGTAACATAATTATCTATTTGTTTTTAACTGTTTTAATTAGTGGATTAACATCCTATTCTATTCTCTC
>JAUYTH010000045.1 GCA_030695165.1 Bacteroidales bacterium | reverse complement strand
TTGCTCGAAATAAATCTTAATTTATCTCTTTTTCTTTACCTCTTTATCTCTCTCAAAACTTCAAAGAACTAACCGTTTTTTCTCAAACGGGCTGCAAAGATAGCTACTTTTTTTTATCCTCCAAATTTTTCAAGCGATTTTCCGGCAAAAGAGGTAACAAGGATTGATATCTTACAATTTTATTATCTTAGCCAAAATTTAAACGACTATTATGATTTTTATGAAGAGAGCAAATTTAAATCTTACACGGGGAGTTTGGGTAACTCTCCTCTTTTCTTTAATCAGCATACAAAGCGGTGATGCCTGTACAAATCTTCTAATAACTAATGGAGCATCGGTAAATGGATCAACTATGGTGAGCTATAGTGCAGATTCACATACAAGATACGGGACACTGGTGCATTATCCTGCCAAAACCTACCCTAAGGGGAGTATGGTTAAGATCTACGAATGGGGAAAAGATCGTTATCTTGGAGAGATCCCGCAGGTGGAGCAGACATACTCTGTAATAGGAAATATGAACGAGCACCAGCTCATATTGGGAGAGTCTACCTGGGGTGGAGTAAAAAGCCAGTTTGACCCGGAGGGGTTGGTAGACTACGGCTCTTTAATGTACCTGGCTCTTCAAAGGGCAAAAACAGCCAGAGAGGCAATAAAAGTAATAACCACCCTTGCAGATATGTACGGCTATGCCTCATCGGGGGAATCAATCTCTATAGCAGATCCTAACGAGGTGTGGTTCCTTGAAATTATTGGAAAGGCACCAAAAAAAGTAAACGGAGTTAATGTGAATAAAGGAGCTGTTTGGGTAGCGGTGAAAATTCCGGACGGATACATATCTGCACACGCCAATCAGGCCAGAATCACAACATTCCCATTAAATGACCCCCAAAATTGCCTCTATTCAAAAGATGTAATTAGCCACGCACGGGAGCAGGGGCTATATAAAGGGAGCGATGAGAATTTTAGTTTCGCAGATGCTTACGGGCCTGCAGATGCCTCTACAATAAGAGGTTGTGATGCGAGAGTGTGGAGTTTTTTCAACAAATACGCACAGGAAGATATGGGGCAATATCTCTCTTACGCAATGGGTGATGTGAGCAAAAAACGGATGCCTCTCTATGTTAAGGCTAACCGTAAGCTTAGCGTGAAAGATGTTGCGGATATGATGCGTGACCACTACGAAGGAACTGCAATGGATATGACAAAAGATATTGGAGCAGGAGGAAATTCACTTCCCTACAGATGGAGGCCGATGAATTTTGAGGTAGATGGTAAATCTTATCTTAACGAAAGGGCAATTGCAACCCAACAGACAGGTTTCTGGTTTGTAGGTGAGAGTCGTCCAAATATTCCAAACGAAATTGGTGGTATCTTCTGGTTTGGGGTAGACGATGCAGCTACATCTCCACTGACACCTGTTTACACCAGCTCATCTGCAATCTCAAACCACTATGCTTTGGGTAACGGCTCTATGATTGAGTACTCTCAAACTTCTATGTTTTGGATAACAAACAGAATCGCACAATTTGCCTACCTTAGATACAACCATATAGGGGCAGAGGTGAGGTCAGTAATAGACCAGTACGAAAACGCCCGTATCAAGGAGGTTGAGGCTATTGACAAAACTGCAACAATGTTGTATAAAGAGAGTCCGGAATTTGTACGTGAGTTTCTCACCAACTATTCGGTAAATACAGCGAATGGACTATTCGATAAATGGAAGAAGCTGGATGAGTATCTTTTAGTCAAATATATGGACGGAAATACCAAAAAGCAGAACCCGGACGGGAGTTTT
Source organism: Bacteroidales bacterium (assembly GCA_030695165.1). Classification (GTDB taxonomy): domain Bacteria; phylum Bacteroidota; class Bacteroidia; order Bacteroidales; family UBA932; genus Bact-08. The sequence continues at coordinate 4,010 of JAUYTH010000045.1, read as the reverse complement.
ATGAACAACGGACACTCACCGGTAATTCCTCCCGCGCCCGATTTCCCGGGATACACAGAGATCTGGAAAAGAGCAGTTAAAGAGCAGGCCGGCTGCAGACTTACTCTCTAATCTCACAAATCTAAAGTACTCTTAAGGTTTGATTACAAAATTTTATTAAAATAATAGTAAAAGATTTTACCATTTTTATAAATAAAGCTATATTTGCAGGAGCCGTAAGGCAAACCTAATGCTCTCCTGTGTATAAACTATGAACTTCTTCTTATGAAAAAATTCTTAAATCAATTCAAAAACGAAGATTGGATTGCAACATTTATCGGAGCAATCCTTATTATTTTAGTAATTTTTGTCCCGTCACTGGGCAAGGTTAAGTATCAATTTCCTGAGGGATATCCGCTTTGGTTTGCCAAGGTACCCTTCGAAGTTACCAAGTTTATTTTTATAGCTGCCCTTAGCTTTGCAGGTTTAAAAATTCTGGGGGTAAAGATGAAGTGGTTTGCTGCGTCATTCCTCTTTATTTACGGAATGTCATTTCTTGCACAGTACTTAAGCGGACTCTCATTCATCAAATCTACAGGATTTGAGGCCGTATTCTTCTCTGTTGCTATTGGTCTTTTAATAAGGAATACAGTTGGTTTGCCAAAATGGATGGAGCCGGCAGTCAGAAGTGAATTCTATATTAAGGCGGGTCTTGTAATTCTGGGAACCTCAATAGTTTTCGGAGAGATAATGAAAGCAGGGTCTTATGGTATGATTCAGGCAATAGTTGTGGTTATCTCTGTATGGTACTTCTCTTTCTGGCTTGCAAGGAAGATGGGGGTAGACAAAGAGATGGCTATAATGTTATCCAGCGCTGTATCAATTTGCGGTGTATCTGCAGCAATCGCATCCTGCGGAGCAATTAAAGGAGACGGGAAAAAACTCTCCTTCGTTGTATCGCTTGTTCTTGTTGTAGCAGTTCCTATGATGTATATAATGCCTTTCCTTGCCAACTGGTTTGGTCTCACTCAAGAGGTTGCCGGTGCCTGGCTTGGAGGTACAATAGACACTACAGGGGCTGTAGTAGCTGCAGGGAAATTCCTCGGAGATGTCGCAGAATCACAAGCAGTTATTATTAAATCTTCTCAGAATGTACTACTTGGAGTTGCTGCTTTTGCAATCTCTATATATTGGTCTTACAGAGGCACAAACACAGAGATAAAACCTACACCTTCTATTCTTTGGGAGAGGTTTCCAAAATTTGTTCTGGGTTTTATACTGGCTTCAGTTGTATTCAGTTTCTTTCTTGAACCCTCTACTGCAAAATCACTTGGAGGTGCAGCAAAAGCACTAAGAGAGACTCTCTTCTCTGTTGCATTTGTTTCGATAGGTTTAGAGACAGATTTCCGAAAGATATTTACAAAAGAGAATAACAAATATACAGCTACATTCCTGGTTGCACAGCTGTTCAACGTACTTCTCACTCTCCTTGTTGCATTCCTGCTATTTGGAAAGTATGAGTTTTCGTTCGGATTTTAAACATCTGTTTGAAACGCAAATTTTTATAGATTAAAGAGCGCCAGAGCTTTCTGCATCTTTGCATTAATCTCACAATTAGATAGATTGCCTATACTCCCTTTATGAGTATGGGCAATTCTCTTTGGAGGGGTAAAAGTCCCGCTGTTAACCTCAACTCCAACCTCTTTATATGCATCCCTGAAAGGGGTCCCCTCGAGAACTCTTCTGTTTACCTCCTCTACTGTAAAGAGATAATTATACTTTGGATCATTAAGTATCTCTTTATTAATCTTTATATTGTTAAGCATAAAGATGGTCATCTCCAGTACCTGATGAGCTGAGTCGATTGCAGGAAAGAGAATCTCCTTTAGGAGCTGAAAGTCGCGATGGTATCCGTGAGGCAGATTCTTTGTAAGCATACTGATCTCGTTTGGAATACTCTCTGCCATATTGCATCTGCCCCTGATAATCTCCCAGACATCCGGGTTCTTCTTATGTGGCATAATGCTGGATCCTGTTGTAAGCTCGTCCGGGAAGGAGATGAAGCCGAAATTACCGCACATATACATTATTGCGTCACTGGCCAACTTGTTGAGTGTAGAGGCCAGGGCAGCCAAGGCAACCGCTACAGCCTTCTCTGTCTTGCCTCTGCTTATTTGTGCAGCAACAGAGTTGTAGTTCATTGTACTAAAGCCAAGCAGCTCAGTTGTTAGATCTCTGTCCAGAGGGAAGGAGCTGCCGTAACCTGCTGCAGATCCCAGCGGGTTTTGATCAGTCACTCTCATTGCGGCAGCGAACATATAGATATCGTCAATAAGGGTCTCTGCATAGGCTCCAAACCAAAGGCCAAAAGATGACGGCATAGCAATCTGCCCGTGTGTATAGCCTGGCATAAGAATCTCTTTGTGCTCTTCACTCAGCTTTTGCAGCAGGTGAAAAAGAGCGAGAATCTCATCTTTTAGGGAGTTGATCTCCCATTTAAGATATAGCTTAATATCAGTAAGAACCTGGTCATTTCTGGACCTTCCGCTGTGAATCTTCTTTCCTACCTCTCCCACTCTTTTAGTTAGAATAAGCTCAATTTGTGAGTGAATATCCTCTACACCATCTTCCAGCTTAAAGCTGCCCGATGCAATCTCCTCCCCTATCAACTTAAGCTCATTTGTAAGTAACTCCAGCTCTGCAGATGTCAAAAGAGATATACGCTCCAACATCTGAATATGTGCAAGAGAGCCCTTCACATCAAATGGTGCCAGACGAAGATCCAGCTCCCTGTCACGACCCACAGTAAAGCTCTCAACCAAGGCATCTGCACTCAACCCCTTACTCCATAAAGTACTCATATTTTTAAATTTAGCTTCTCAATAAAACTTATATATCCTTTTATACCACCGCACAGCTCATCTAAAGTTATATATTCGTCTGCTCTGTGCGATCTTGATGAATCTCCCGGCCCCATCTTTATTGCGGGCACACTCAACCTCATCCAGTCAGATGTAGTTGGCGAAACATAGCTCTCAACAGAACATAGCTCCAGCGTTTTCATTAATGGGTGGCCAACTGGAGTTGCAGATGATCTGTTAGTTAAATTTCTGGCTTTTAGATCGCAGTTTGCAAATTGCTTAAGCTCATCCAAAATTTCGCTGTTTTGATAGACATCTGTAGGTCTGATATCAACTACAAAACTGCATAATTCGGGAACAACATTATGCTGTGAACCGGCATTAATCTGGGTGACAGTCATCTTTACCTCACCCATTAATGGAGATATCCTCTTGAATCTATGCTCTTTAATCTTAAGGATATCTTCCAGTGCAATATAAATTGAGTTAACCCCCTCTCCCCTGGCCGCGTGACCGCTCACTCCCTTTGCACTCCCGTCAATAACGAGAAGGCCCCGCTCGGCAACCGCAGCTTTCATCTGCGTAGGCTCTCCTACAATAGCGGCATCAACCCTTCCGGCCTCTTTCAAAGCGAGCGATATCCCGTCAGCTCCCGAGTTCTCCTCCTGGGCAGATATTATCAGAAGCAGATTAAAATCCAATTTGCCTCGCTCCTTAAACCACAAAAAAGCCTGAATCATTGAGACTACAGATGCTCCGGCATCGTTGCTGCCCAACCCCAAAACCCTATTTTTATCGAAAGGGGGGTTGAACGGATCGAATGTATAATCACTTGTGGGCCTGACTGTGTCAATATGAGAGTTTAGCATTAAAACAGGTGCCTGCTTGACGGAGCAGTTTAAACGAGCAATAATATTGTTTTTAACCCTCTCAACTGTAACTCCTTTTGATTTAAGATATGCAGACACAATTGCGGCACACATAGACTCCTCAGATGAGAACGAAGGCACAGAGATCATCTTTCTCAGAAGATTAGCAGCATCATCAAGATAGATAATTAATTCTGTATCGCTTATAGCAGAGCTCATCTTAAATACTCCTATTGGTTATAATTAGTTATTTTTACTGCTACTTTAAAACAGTTCCCTTGTCGTTACCCAGGTTTGATGC
>JAUYTH010000264.1 GCA_030695165.1 Bacteroidales bacterium | reverse complement strand
ATCTTCTGGCCTTCTTAATAATAGGGTTGAAGTTGCCGAATCTCCAGAATAGACCTAAGTTAACAGATCTCATAAAGATTTCGTTACGGGCGCGCAGGCTGTAGGTGTTGTCGTACGAGTTATATTTGATAACCTTCTTTTCATTAAAAGGCTCCTGTACACTTAAACTCAGGGATAATTTATCTTTAAGAAACCGCTGACTGAATCCCATTGAAGTGAATAGCATTACAGGCATTTTTGACTGCAGTGAGATATCTCCTCCATAAAGATATGCGTTTAAGTTTAACATCCCCCCTTTCCAAAGTGCTGTATTGCAAGAGGCTCCTCCGTTAAAATTGAACCCGTCATTCTCAAGGTTAAGATCTTGGGAGCTCACCTTAGTATAGGCAACTGCTCCGTTAATGTTGATGCTTAGCTTCTGCCCGGAGCGGAAAGAGAAGTTTATATCCATTCTTGCATTACTGTTTTTCCCGATATTCTCATATGTGGCAATACTTATCCCCTGTTCATTCACGCGACGAATCTGTTCAATATTGTTGCGGGTAAAACTATTAATCAGGTTAACAGATAGATTCCAGTTTTGGGAAGCTTTCCGGTAACCCAAGGTGATTGTATTCCTCTTGACAGACTCAAGGTCTGGATTCCCGTAGGAGATGTTCATCGGGTCTGAATCGTTAACATATGGATTCAGGTGCCAGATTCCGGGGCGGCTTAACCTTTGGGTGTATGCTGCAGATACCATATTCCCTTTGTTGAGCATATAGTTTAAGTTCAAATATGGTATTATATCAAACTGTTCGTTTGAGAATGGGATTTCCTCCAGATAGCTTTTTGAGAGTCCATCGTTATAGGTGTACTCAATACGAAAACCTGCCTTGGCTGTCATAGTTTTATGCTTAAAGGCGTAACCTCCGTAAAAACTTCCAATATGCTGGTCATAATCAAGGTCGTTTATCCTGGTAGGATCGTCCTGCCAAACTCCATTTGGATCCAATCTCTCAATTTTTGTATCAGATGTGTTTTGTCTAAGGATATATTTTGCCCCTGTCTCTATCTGGTGTTTTTTTGTGAGAGGGTCATAATAATCAATCTGAAATGTGTGCTCTTTCCCGAAAGCATCATTTATCGAGTGTTGATCGAATCCTATATAGTTCAGCTGTGGAACTATTGAGTTAGACACTTCTATGTTCATTGGATTATAATCCAGGGTGTAACTTATAGTAAGGTTTTGATCGGGCTTCTTATATGTTTTTTGATATGAGAGAGTCCCTGTCATAGAGCCGTATCCGTGCCTGGATAGAGAGTTGTTTGTGTACTTGCGGGTAGCTGTTCCCAATGCATTAAATGCACTAAAAAGTGAAGAGGACTCATTCTCGGTTGACCCTAAAAACCCACTACCCGAGATTGTGATAAGGTTTAGGGAGTCTATTTCGTAGCTGGCGTCTAATGACCCTTTTGTAAAGGTGTTATCTGAGTTAAAAACCCCCTCTGTTACAGAGTTTCTGAACTCTTCACTGAGAAAATTCTCCGAATCCAGCCTGGTTCTGTTTTTATTTGTGACCTGTTTACCGGTAAAAATATTTGTACTGATTGCCAGTTTGCCAATTTGTGCAGAGATATAACCACCAACGTTGTACCCTCCAAGGTTATTTGCTCCCATATTAATACTGCCGTTATACCCCTCAATGCTCTTCCGGTTTGTAATTAAATTAATTATACCTCCAATTCCCTCTGCATCATATTTTGCAGGAGGGTTTGTAATCACCTCGATAGATTTTATGGAGCTTGCAGGCATCGCTTTAATTGCATCTTTAAAACTCCTGGACAACATTCCGGAAGATCTTCCGTTTACCAGAACTTTGAAATTGGTCTCTCCATTAAGGCGCACATTATCTTCGCCGTCTACACTAATCATCGGTACTTTGCGAAGTATCTCCACTATTGTACTTGTAGATGTTTGAGGGTCGGAGTCCAGGTTATATGTCAGTTTGTCTGGTTCACTTTTGATAAGAGGCACCACTCCCACAACTGTAACCTCTGCAAGTTGCACACCCTCTGCAATAGTTATTTTACCAACATCCAGCTTCTTATCCTCTGCATTTAAGTTAATTACAGATTTTGAATTTGTATACCCTATCATTGATGCAGATAATATATATCTGCCCGGAACCGGAGCCTCAAGTGAGAACTTACCATCTGCTCCGGCAGCAACGGCATTTATAGGTTTAAGGGAGTCATTAAAAATTGCTACGGTAGCATATTCGATACTTTTACCGGTTAAAGAGTCGACAATAACTCCGGTAACAATAGCCTTAGAGACTATCTTTTTTTGAGCGGAGGCAACATTGTAAAAGCTCATACACATAGTTAGTGCAAGCAGCAGATAGATTTTTTTCATTTTTGGTAGTTGTTAAGGAAAGGAGCACTCTAGTGGTTAGTTATGAGCAGATTCTCTACAATAGATATGCCAGATGTTGTTTTTTAATAAATATTTATGGGTGGAATTATAATATATTAAAGCAATAGTATAGATATAAAAATAAATCTACCGGGAGCAGGGCTTGTAATTTTCTTTAAAGATTACCAAAGTGTATAATTTGACCATATGTGTTTAGATATGTAAGAAAATCTCTAATAATTATTGAATTTTCCGTAAATTTGTAAAAGACTTCTTTACTGATTAACTTTTTAAACTATGAAAAAATTACTAATATTTCTCTCGATTCTCTTACTTCTTACATCTGTTCACTCTTGCGATCTTATAGATGCAGCAACCGGAAAGCTAGGTGGAACTCCATCTGCTATGGGTGCAGTTGGAGTCACCGTTACAACCTCATCTTCCCCTATTTCTGGGGTAACCAATTTTACTGCTACTGTTACTACTTCAAACGATGGAGTATCAACTTATTCAGGATCGGCTACTGTTACTAACAGCTCTTTATCAACCCTGTTCACCAATATTCCCGGGGTATCGGTCAACGGAAGCACTGTAACTACAACTAGTATGCAGTTTAAACAGACAACAAAAGGTTTAGAGTTACTCTCCGGGCCTACTTCAGGGATTATTGTAAATTATGACTCTAATGTGGGAGATAAGTATCCGGTTGGTAAAACAGGAGCATTTAGGGAGGTGATGACAAAATCAACTACCGATGACTATAGTTATGGATTTTACCTTATTAAGGTGTTAAAGGTGGAGGAGGTAGTTGGGGGTGTTAAAAGCACAGCCGGAATTAGCAAAATTACCTATTGGGCAAACCACAAATATGGTTTGGTTGGTGTTCAGTTCAACTTTGGCGACGGCACTTTTGCAAAATTCCCTGTCTACACTACAGCCCAAAATAATTAACTATTTTTAATGAGATATCTGAGCTTTCCGGGGGGGATAGAAAAAATCCCCCCTTATCCTCATCATAAAAATTTTGTCTACAGAAGCTCTGTTTTCTTCAAAGCGAACAATCTTTTTAACTTGTTTGCAATAAATGGTATTAGTTATGCTATTAAACGCAAATGGCTTCAGTTCAAATACGGCTTCTCAATCCCCTATATACTTCTTATTGATCCAACCAGCGCCTGCAATCTTAAATGCACAGGTTGCTGGGCTGCAGATTATAGCAAAACGGCAAGTTTAAGCTTTGAAAAGCTGGATGAGATTTTAACCGATGCAAAGAGGTTAGGCGTTTATGATATTATTTTCAGCGGAGGAGAGCCTTTGATGCGAAAAGATGATATTCTGGAGCTGTGCAAAAAGCATAGTACCCTCTCATTTGCAATGTTTACCAACGGAACCTTGATTGATGAGCATTTTGCCGATGAGATGGCAAGGGTAGGAAATCTGAATGCCTTTATAAGCATTGAAGGATTTCGTGATAGTACAGACTTCAGAAGGGGAGAGGGCACATTTGATAAGGTTCTTAAGGTTATGGATCTTCTGAAATCAAAAGGGATAGGATTCGGTTTTTCAATATGCTACCACTCCCGTAACTGCGAAGAGATTTGCAGTGATACGTTTCTCGATTTTCTAAGGGAGAGAGGAGCCTGGATTGGGTGGTTATTCAATTATATGCCGATGGGTAAAGGTGCCGACCTCTCACTTGTGGCATCTCCTTCACAAAGGAGACTCGTCTATGAAAGGATAATGGACTATCAAAAGAGAGAGGATTTTACCTTGATTGACTTTGCCAATATGGGACATTTTGCATTTGGTTGTGTTGCAGCAGGGAATGAATATGCCCATATAAATTCGAACGGAGATCTTGAACCGTGTGCATTCTTCCACTACTCAGATTCTAATCTCCATAAAATGAGGTTAAAAGAGGCTCTATCTTCAGACTTTTACCGTCATTTCCGCAGACAGAAACCATTCTCATCAAACCCATTTATGCCTTGTCCTATAATGGATGCTCCAGAAGCTTTGAGAGAGCTCTCAAAGTGTGCTAATGTAAAGTCAACCCATTTGCAACATTGTGAACCTATGGAGGAGTTATATAATAAGACAAAACCTATTTCTGTTGAATGGAAACCGGTTGCCGATGAACTATTCGGCTTGCTGGGTAAAAGAGAGAGGAGAAAGATTTCTCTTTTCTCAAAATTTCTTATGTTTAAAGAAAAATAGCCTTATGAGTAAAGAATTATCGCCATTTCCATTTAAAGCTAAGGTAGCTGGGTGGATGTTAGTTGTTGCGGGTCTTATTTTAGGGACCCTGTTTGCGTTTTTCAACCTTGTCATTAACCTTCCGGTTTTGGCTGTTTTTTCATCATTTATGGAGAGTAGGTACTTTTCAGTTTTTACCACAAATGTAACAGACGAGTTCACTTTGCTATTAATTATAGGCGGAATGTTTCTGATTGTTTTCTCGAAAGATCATCGAGAGGAGGAGTCATATGAAATATCTGCAAAGCTATTTGAGCTAAAATCAAAATCTATGTTCAAAGCTTTGTATTATAATACTATTGTTCTTTTTTTCTCAATAATATTTATATACGGACAGGGATTTTTCTGGATAATGGTGCTAAATCTTCTTTCCGTGTTTGTACTTTATCTTATTATTCTTGTGATAAAAAAAAGAGAGGTTAACAAGATTTAGTGTTAAATATCTTATCGGTTGTATGTTGCCGATGAATTAAATTTTATTGAGATATCTATCCATTCGCTTATTTTTACGAGTCCCATCATCTCGGTCGGAGGTATAAGGCCAAAATCTTTGATAGTTAAACGAATATCTCCCTCTCCTGTTAACACCTCTCCCATTTTAACCGCTTTAAAAGGGATTTCGTAATTCCTTGACACACCTGTAAGGGTTATCACAACTGATGCCATCCCAATTATATTGGAATTTGTCTTGGTAGAGGATGTTATTATATTCGGGTTGTAATCAGATAGATTTATATCATTAAGCTCAATATCTAAGAATGGAAACTCTTTGGATTTTATAAGTTTAAGAAAACCGTTAAGAGCAAGAATATTGCCTGAATGAAACTTATTAACACTTAATGATATCTTATTCTGGGAGAGAGTGATTTTATTTGACTCAATATTTGTAGTGAATAAAAATTTTGGCCCCGGAAAGTCTTTGCCATCAAGGGTTAATTTAAATTTTGAAATATTTGTTGTACCATTTATTACAATTGAACTCTCTTTTTTTATCACCAAAGTAGTTGGGATTTGAGAAAAGAGATCTCCCGTAATGGTAATTAACAGAATTAAAAAAATAGATTTAACCATATTTTTAAAAAATAGCCGGTGAGAATATTCCCACCGGCATCAACAAGTGCAAATTTAGAACCCAATTACAGCTTCAAGGACAAATCCGCTAAATTTTCCTCCGTTACGAAGATCACTTGCAGGAAATCCTTTGTATTTTTGAGAAACGTACTCAAGTTTTGTCATAATGTTCTTAGTGAGGAACCAACCGCCGCTTACTGCGATTCTATTGAGATCTACATCATTACCCGATAATACAGAAGAGACTGAGTTATAACGTCCACCCAACCAGAAATTTTCACTTTTACCAAACCTATAAACAACGTCAGTGGCAAATTGATTTGCCTTTCTCTCAATTGTCTCTGTCCTACTGCGACCTTTTGCGCCTTCTAAAGTTGTAAACCACTCAAAACCCCCAACTTTTAGAAATGCATTACCCATAACGGATCCAATCTTATCTGTGAATCCGGGGTTGAATCTTCCAGAGGTGAAAACTGTTGTTGCCAGTGAATTATCCATTACCCCAAAGTAGTGAGAACCTGCTCGGTCACCACCGTAAAGAGTATTTGATATTGAACCCGCAGTATAATATCCAGATCCTGTTATCCTTAGACGAACTTTCTCATTGAGTTGTTTGTCAAATCCTAATTTACCAATAAATGCAGGATGGCTTTTCCCGTCGCTTCCTCCTGCATAAATAACACCTTTTGCAATATCACCTTTAATCTTGCCGTTTGTAACGCCGACTACAGCAAGGAACCCTTTGTGTTCAAAGTTGAACTCTCCCCCAATCTCTGTTGTGAAGGCATCCATTATGTAGTTCTCAATAAACGGATTGTAAACCGAGTTACCATTGTCCGATCTGCGGAAGTGAGCATCTCCATAGTTAATCTCCATATGCCCTATTTTAATGGTTGTGAATTCCATTATTCTATCTATGAGCCCACTATTAAGAAAAGGTATTTTATCAAACTGCAGATATCCTCCCTTAACCCAGGTTTCGTTGTGATGTCTGGAAGATAGATAAAGTGTCATATTCAAAGTTACTCCGTCTGCAAGATATGCATCCAGATACAAATTAGCATTTGCTGTATTGAATCCTGGGACAATAGCAACAATATTTGTAGTGGCAGTAGAGGTATTGCTATGCTCCAGCGTTTGAAACGACTGAGTGAAACTTCCTCCAAATTTAAGTTTGAATTTTTCAAATGGGACTAAATTCTCTTTTTTTGGTTCAAATACATTGAGCCCCGATTTGTCATAAGGGCGAATCTGTGCTACTCCCATTGTAGTAAATAGGATAAGAGCAACAAGTGAGGTTAACGTTTTTTTCATTTAATTATGATTTTTAATAATTTTCTAGATTAAAAGTTTGCCAAAAGGCTCTGTTGAGAAATGGTAACATCAAACTTGACAGTGATCAAATCACCTGTCTTAATTAACCCAAGCATAGCTACAGGTGGTTTAATTTTGTAGTCGCTCATTTTAATCGGAACGCTTCCTGTAAAACGGAAAGCATCAGATGAACTCTTTTTACCGGATGATTTTATTGATATTTTTTTTGTAACACCTGCGATTGTGAGGTTTCCAGTAAGAGTTACTTCGGCATCAGATCCGCTAAACACCGGGGTTGCCGGCTCTGTAAGTTGAAATGTAATGGTTGGATTTTTAGAAGAGTTGAGTGCCTCGTATGTTTTTTTATCCATCAGTTTCTCCTCATCCTTACTCTTAATTGATAGAACAGGGATATTTATTGTAAGTGATTTGATGCTCTTCTGGTCTATAAGATACTCCCCGGTTGACTGCTCAACTTTACTCTCCCAATCGTGCAGCGTGGAAGTACCTAAGATTGAGATTACCGGCTTTATTGGACTGGACTTTGAATTTTGAGCAAAGCTAGGGCTGTAGTTACTTATGAATAAAATAGCAAAAAGCCCGAAAATGCTATTAAATAGGTAGTTATTTTGTTTCATTATATCTTTAATTTGTGTGGTTATTATTGAATATTATTTGAGATAAACTCTTTTTTGAGAGAATCTCAATTAGCTCCCCTTTAAATTCTATCCAGTAATCTCTGGATTTGCAATCACAAGATCTGTTGCAGAATTTTTTATTTTCAATGCAGTCAACAATTATTGTCGGCTCAAATGCGGTATAGATATCCCAGACAGTTATCTCTTCCGGATTTCTGGTAAGTTTATAACCGCTCCCTTTTCCTCTTGCATTGGCAATAAGTCCTTTAAGCTTAAGGGCAGCAATTATGCTGTCTAGATACTTAAGAGATATATCCTGATGTATTGCTATATCTTTTTGAAGAACACCCTCCGGATTCTCAGAACTGGCAATATCTATCATTGCCCTCATCCCGTAACGAATTTTTGTATTTATCTTCATAGGACTCTATTTAATTTAGTGCAAAGATATATAAAAAATACAAATCCTATAACATTAGTAGGATAACATAAGAAAAAAATAGATTTTTTGTGATTGGCTTCAGCTGAACCTGTTTCTTAAAACAGACGAATAGGTTTTACTCATCATAACAGGCACGTCAAAACCTTTGATATAGACCCGAAAAGAGTAGTTAAACCATTTTTCGAGTTTTTCTACATAGTCAATATTTACGATACTTGTCCTGTGTATTCTGCAAAATTTGTGAGAGGGAAGTCTGCCTTCCCACTCCTTTAAAGGTCTGTAAAGAAGGAATTTTTCACCGTTATTGAGACAAACCTTAGAGTAATTGCCTGTAGATTGAATAAGTATAACCTCCTTTAGATTAACAAACTTCATAAATTTATTGTCGGTTACAAAGATCTTATCTTCATAATTGAACTTTTGAAAGGTGTTATTTGAACTCTCCTCTTTTGACAGCTTCTCCAACATCTTCTCAATACGCTCTTCCCTTACAGGCTTTACCATATAATCCAATGCATTGACATCAAATGCTCTAAGGGCAAAATTGTCATATGCAGATACAAAAACAACCCGCCCTTCAACAGAGACCTGCTCCAGAAGATCAAATCCACTCTCTTTGGGCATCTGAATATCTAAAAAAACAATATCAGGTGAGAGGTTCTCAATTATCCTCTTTGCAGAGGCTACATCGTATGCTTCACCCACAACATCTACGTTATCAAATTTGTTAAGTAAACGGATAAGTCTTTGTCTAGCAAGCCGTTCATCATCTACAACTACTGCACTGTATTTCTCCTGCATCAGATATTTTATTTAAATAATTGTTAGATAATTATCTGTTTAATTAAAGATTTTTTAAAAATATAAGATTTACCTCTACAAACTCATCCGAAGAGGTTACCTCAAAGAGACATCTGTCATTATACTCACAATATAATCTCTCCTTAACATTCATAAGTCCGGTGTTAGTACCTGAACTTTTTTCCGATGAATAGTCTACCCATCTTCCGGTGTTTTTAACACTTAGTGTGATTCTCTCTTTATCATAAAAGGAGGTGATATAAATCTTCAGTGGTAATTCACTTGTCTCCATTCCGTGCTTCACAGCATTCTCAACAATTGGGTAGAGAATAGCAGGAGGAACCATCAGGCTTTCTGTTCTCGGATCTATATTTATATAGAACTCAAGTTTCTCTTCAAAACGTATAGTCTGTATATATATGTAGTTCTTAATGAACGCAATCTCTTTCTTTAGCTCAATACGGGAGCTCTCTTTATATGTGAGGGTATATCTCAGGAAACTTGCAAGTTCATCGATTATCAACTGTGCTCTAGAGGGGTTTTCGTCTACCATTGCAGATATTGAATTGAGTGAGTTGAATAAAAAATGGGGGTTGATTTGATTTTTTAGCACCTCCATTTTAGCTTTGAGAGCATTATAAAGGGCTCTCTCTTTATCTTCCCGCTCCAACTTCCAGCGATAGAACAGATTTATAATAAAATAAGAGGCACACCAGAATGCGAGAAGAATAAAAATACCGATAACTCTTTTTGCAAATGAGTTAAAGGTAATCTGATAGATGGCAGATATGGGATAGTCGTAGTATAGTAGGGTGAAGAGAGTGTCCGACAGATACCATAGAACAGAAGAAACTAAGGCTGCAGTTGTAATGATTGTGATATAAATATTAATAGAAAATCTGTTTAGGGGTAACTGTTTAAACAGATATCTTAATAGAGTTGTAATTGCTATAGGGATTAAAAAATTGGAAATAAATACCTTAAGAACATCGCTTGCAGAGTAGTCGGCCTCAGAGTAGAGTATTGCCCATACAACACTAAAAAGAAACCAGGCAGATAGATTAGCCTTCCAAAAGCTAATCTTCTTTGAGTAGATTTTATTAAAAATGTTATAGTTGCTATTCACGACTTAACTCAAAGAATTTGGAGGTTAGTTGAAAATCCATTTAATATCACTGCTAGTGCTATCATTTTTATCTCGTGGAGGACCATAATGGAAACAGAAGAAATAGTCTATACTTGTAGTTTGTTCAAGAAATCTTGTATCCCTCTCAAGGATAAGAGCAATGGTAGAATTCCCAGACACATTGATCAATTTAGATTTGTATCTTCTACACGAAAAGAGAAGAACTGAATTTGGATTGATATTCTTTATGGTGTATCTCCCCCTGGAGTCTGTCGCTACAACTTCATCGCTTCCGGGAAACATAATCTTCACCCCTTTTACAGGTGCGTTCTTTAGGGCATCAATAACTATTCCGCTTACTGAAATGTTTTGAGCAGAACAAATCTTGAAACTTGTCATAAGAACAATTACAAGAAAAATGAGCTTTTTCATATTTGATAAAAATTATTCTTTCAATAGAGAGACTTTTGTACCTATTAGACGAAACTTCCTGCTGGAATGTTGCACTAATGTTAGCCGTTATCACCATTTTTTTGAGGTGAGTCTAGAATCCGGACATCAATCCCATATAGTTTTGCTTTATACTCTATAAATTTCTTTAAGCCATAATAGCTCCAGTTTCTTAAAAGAAAAGGATTATTTTTAGCTCTTCTCTCTTTATCTGTTTGATTAACAAGATTTATATACCTGCATCTGTTTGCTACAGCAAAATCTACAAGCATTTTTGAGTATGTGTGCAGACGGGTCTTAATATAATCTCTCTCTTTGTTGTGAAAGGTAGATAGGGCCTGAAATTTCCTCTTAACACCCTTTCCACCTCCAGAATATTTTGAATTTATTTGAGCTCTTTTCATTGCTGCCTGTATCTGCAACCTACGATGCATAAACTCCTCTCTGTTGCCGATAAGTTTAATATCTCCATAGTAGTTTGCAATAATTGGAGTTTCGGCCGAAAGAGATGCATCTACAGACTTTGATTCATCTAATGTAACAGTATTTGAGCCGCATTTGTAGCTCAGAAGAAGAAACATCTTCCTTTTTGTGTCGTCAATAAGAATTGAAGATTCGCAAAGCTCAAAAACATTACTGATACAACTCTCCAACACTATCTTATTATTGCTTCTATCTCTTCCCAGTGTTATACCGAAGCGAATCCCAAAAAGTGTAAACTCAAAATGGTTTAATTCCGGATTCCATCTAAGATGCTTAATTGAGTTTGAACTGAATGGGATGGGAGTGTTATTTTTATAGGTGAAGAGCGAGCTGCTTCCCTTAAATAGAGCAGGTTTAAAACAGATGTATTTTTTTACTACCGTTTTCTGAAGGCAGTTCAAAACATCTGTTGGTACCTTTCCCTTCATTCTTTCTGATAAAAGCACATAGCCAGCAGAACCCTCTTTTACAGGCTCTCCGCGTGCTCCAATAATTCCAAGATCTATTTTTGACTGTTCAGTAATAAATTTGTAATACTTAAGTCTATCAATACTATACAAATAGGATAACATCTCATTTGCACCGTTTACAATCAAATATCTCCAGTTATATAGTTGACTGTACAGCTCTTTTTTTACCTCTTTATCATCTTCACTAATGTAAATCTCTAATCTTCTTGTCAAGGTCATATCCGGTAGAACAAATCACCTGTTTGGTTTAAAATAATAATTTTGTATATTCGTACTTAATTACTAACCGCTGCATCTGCTCTCTACAATAATCTCTTATTGGGAATCGAAGGTCCTTTTAAAGCAGTTTATGAGTGCAAATGCCCCACATTAAGGGCTTACAGCAGCCCCGGTTTTGAAATCTAAATCACTCCACATAAGAGTTTTATTCATACCTCTTATGTGGATTGATTTTAGAATAGATATTAGTCGATCAAAGGGTTGTAGTCAGTTTCACGAATAGGGATTAACCAGGTCCAGTTGTTACCGTAGGCGGGATCTCTTGTAACTGCAAGTACACTGGCAAAATTACCTCCATCTGTAGGACTCTTTCTGTTTACACTATCTCCCCAGCGTTTGAGATCAAACCAGTCAAAACCCTCTCCCCAAAGCTCAAGTGCACGATAAGTTTTTATCTCATCCAATAGTTGAGTTCCTGTTTTTGTGCAGTTATATGCAAGGTCTCTGCTGCTGTTTTTGTTGAGTGAGTTCATAGCACTTTGTGACCCCGGGATATCATTCAGCCTGTATTTAGCTTCGGCCTCAATAAGATACATCTCAGATGAGCGGAAGTGGTTAAGATTACCAACACCCGGATAATCAATTGCTTTAAACTTAAACTGCATATATGCATATGGAGAAGCAGTACTATAAAGATCGGGATAAAGTTGAAAAGCTCTTGCCTTTAATGCGGTACCGGCAACACCTGTTGCAGTGGTGTAAGTGTAACCAGCAGGGTCTAAAAAGAGACCTTTTCTAATATCTGTAGCAGGAATCTTATCGAAAAGCTCTTTACTTATGCATTTAGGGTAGAGCCTCACATTACTTGAGTTTGAGTTATACCCGATATAGGCGTGGAATGAGTAGTAATAAAGATTCTCATCTACAGAACCAAAACTGCCCCATATCCATTCGCTATTAGGTGTATTAAACCCTGCTCTGTAATCGTTTATGGACATCAATGGATATCCGTTTCTGGCATTGACAGCCATAGTGGAGGCTTTAGAGTAATCTTCCTTTGTAATTGCTGCTCTGGCATAGATGGCGTATGCAACATTTTTGTCGGGGTCGTAGTTATATTGCCTGCTCTTTCCGGAACTTGTGTAGAGAGTAATTGCATCATCCAGGTCTTTATAGACTTGAGTATAGACTTCTGCAAGTGTAGAGAGTGGCATCTCGCCCGTAGACTCGTCAAGCCTTAAAACCAAACCGGGGGCAGCTCCGCTGTTGGAATCTTTCCAACGGTTACAGTAAAGCTGAGATAACATAAAATAGGAGTATGCCCTGTAGGTAAGAGCTTGAGCTTTAACAAAATCTTTGTCTGCCTGAGCTCCCGTGGCTTTTTCTACATTCACAATTATTGCATTTGCATTTCCTATGATTCTATAGTAGTAGTACCAGGGGTAGTAGAGGTATATGCTTGTTGTTACCTCCCTATACTCTCCATTTATAATAGATGACCATCCGGTCAGGTTTACAAAGAAGTGATTTCCGGGATAGTTCCCGTACCACATCTTTATTGTTCCCTCTCCATTGAACCCTTGTGACTCAAGGTATTGAATAGTCATCAATTTGTTTATACCATTGATGGCGAGGGCGATATTCTCAACAGACTCAAATACGGTAGTTGTCGTGGTTGATGCTGTCGGTTTGGTGTCGAGGTAATCTTTGGAACACGAGTAGAGTACTACAACACTTAAAACAGTTAATATTTTTATTATCTTATTCATAATCTTTAATTTTTAAAGGGTTACATTAATCCCTACAGAGAGTATTCTTGCAGTAACAAATCCGTTGTCACTAACTCCGGTAAATGATTGCTGAGGGTCCATACCTCTAAGTTTTGTAAATGTGGCCAGATTTTCAATTGACATATTTACCGATACATTGTTGATATCCAGCTTATCTGTTAACCTTTTTGGAAGTGTATATCCCAATGAGATGTTTTTAATTACAAAATAGGATGCATCCATAATGAATCTTGAACTAATTGCATCGTTATAGGTGCTCAACTGATAATTTGCCACAGGAATCCCTTTAGGATCTATCCTGTTTGCAGAGCTCTCTGTTACTCCCGAAGGAACTCCATCCCAGGCTTTAAGCAGATCTTTATGAAGAGAGTGTATGTTAGTTGTTACCTTCATATAATCTGTATAAGGGTAGTCAAGAGTTTTGCCTCCCAGTGAGTATGTGCACAATACAGAGAGATCCAGATTTTTGTATGACAGAGATGTTGTTAAGCTTCCGAATAGATCCGGAATAGCACTTCCGCTCCAATCTTTCTTCGAGTAGCTGGAGTTGGTTGTGTAGTTTTTATCATTTACTGTAACCAACCACTGAGCAGGAAAAACTGTTTTTCCCTCAACAGCTTCACCTATATAATATCGGTCTAAATCGGGCAGATAGAGTGAGTTCCCTGTCATTTGGTCTACCCCTGCAAATTGATACATCCAAAACTTATATCTGTCGTGACCCTCCATAAATTTCTTTGTACCGGACACAATCCCGTTCAATCTGTTTTGTTCCGGCAGGCTAATGATCTTGTTTTTCATATGAGTTGCCATAAGACCGACGTTCCATCTGAAATCTTTCTTCTGAATAAGATCCATATCAAATGTGAGTTCAACTCCTCTGTTAGATACCGAACCGAGGTTCTTTTTAACGGTTGATTCTGCTCTTATTGTAGATGTAGCACCTGCAGATAGTGGCAGATATACATCAAAGAGAAGGTCTTTTGACTTCTTGTCAAAATACTCCACAGCAAGATTTGCTCTGTCGAAAAACCTACCCTCAAGGGCAATCCCGAAAGAACCGGCAGCCTCCCATACCAGATCGAGAGCCTCGTTCTGAGACTTGTAGATAGCACCTCTGTTGCCGTTTTGATTCATAAAATAGAGTGGCATAAATGCGTGGAAATCTATTGCAGCGTTATCTGTTCCTCCATCATTCCCCACCTCTCCGTATGAGGCTCTTAACTTAAGCGTATTTATCTCATCTTTTAAGGACGCCATAAAATTCTCTCTGGTAATTACCCAGCTACCACCTACAGACCAAAAGTTACCCCATCTGTTACCGGCAAAAAACTTTGATGAGCCATCCCTTCTTATTGATGCATCAAAAAAGTATTTATTGTCGTAGTTGTACCTGATTCTTGAAAGATAGCTCTCTGTTCTATAGTCTCTTTGATACCCATCAAGATCGGTGATGACGGTAAAATTAGTAAACTCCTTGTTATCGCCTTTGAATGTGATATTGGTTTTAAAACCAAACTGATAGACATAGTTATAGCTGAAGTTCTCGTGAGCAGCCAAAAAATCTATACTATGCTGGTTGAACTCTCTGCTCCAGGTGAGCATCTGTTGTAGTGTGTAGTTTTTATATCTTTCATTTGTCTTCATCGCTCTTCCGGTACCCATACCATCTCCAATGATAGGATTTTGATAGCGCTGTCTTTCGGAGTTTCTCAGTGACACATCGCCTCTTAAGGTAAAGGTAAATCCGTTGAGGAATTTTATGTCTGCAAAGGCTTGGCTTGCAAGAGTATTACGAAATGTCTTGTCCATATCCAGATCATACTCCCAGATAACGTGTCTTCCTGCAAATTGTGGTCTTGTGTGCATATCTCCGCCGTCATACTGCCTGTTTCCGTTTTCATCCAAAATATACTCCCCTGTCTCCATATTATGTAGATAGACCGGATAAATAGGTGCAATGCTTCTGGCATACATAAATGGATTTGCAAATGAAGCTGCGTTATCTACAGGGCTTCCACTTGAAGAGTTTGATACCTGGTGAGACCCTGCCACGGTTATCCCTGTTTTAAACCATTTCTTCGGAGTTATTGAGATATTAGCTCTGGCTGTAAGTCTGTTAAAATCGGAAGATTTTATATACCCCTTTTCATCCAGGTAACCAACAGAGAAGAAGTAGTTGTGTTTGTCGGATGCTCCATCACCGGATAGAACATAATCTTGTCTGTGCCCCATTCTCTCAATAGCTTTAAACCAATCGAGGTCATCATAACCTGGGCGAATTTTTGCATTTGCAACCAATTTCCCGTTTGAATCAAAGAGAGCATTTGCCGGCTGGTCATAGAGATTATATTTAAGATATGTAGGGACAAGGGTTGCGGTTGCCTGTGCGTTAGCAAGAGCCTGGGTAGGATATTGTGTAGGTTGATTTGTCATCAGACTGTTTCTGTAGCCCTTCCACATAAGCTCCATAAAATCGTCTGTGCCTACTCTGTCGTACTCTTTGAGTCCTCTTGTAAATACACCCTGATTGATACTTACTCTTACGGATGTCTTCTCGTTTGTTCCCCTTTTGGTAGTTATCATCACAACTCCGTTGGATGCCCTATTGCCGAATAGAGCACTGGAAGCAGCATCCTTAAGAATCGATACATTTGCAATATCTGCAGGGTTAAGATCGGAGATATTTCCGCCGAAAGGAACTCCATCAATAACATACAATGGAGAGTTTGATCCGTTTATGGAGGTGAATCCGCGAATTCTTATATTCGGATCTGACCCCGGCTCTCCATAGGTGTTGTTCACCTGAACTCCGGCAGCCTGTCCCTCAATTACAGAGGCGACACTAGATACAGCCCTTCTCTCGATAGCTTTTGTATTAACTGTTGTGATTGATCCGGTAACCGACTCTTTTTTTGCAGTGCCGTATGCAATCATAACAACCTCATCCAGGGCTAAGGCATCCGTCTCCAGCTGTGCATTAACGATAAGCCTGTTTCCGATTGGAATTTCAATAGTCTTATAGCCTATAAAGCTAAAGATCAATGTGCCGTTTGCAGGCGCATTGATTACATATGTACCATTCTCCAGAGTAGAGGTTCCGACAGTGGTGCCCTTTAACTGAACAGATACATACGGCAGTGCAGCGTTTGAACCCAACTCGGTTACGGCTCCCGTAACCCTTGTGTTCTGTGCTAACAGTATACTATTTGATATCAATAGTAGTACCGTAATTAGTAAAATGGTTCTTTTCATTTGGAAAGTAATTAGTTATTAAGTTAGTGGGTGAGTTATAC
Source organism: Bacteroidales bacterium (assembly GCA_030695165.1). Lineage (GTDB taxonomy): Bacteria > Bacteroidota > Bacteroidia > Bacteroidales > UBA932 > Bact-08. The sequence goes on along the minus strand of JAUYTH010000264.1, from coordinate 4,986 downwards.
TAACCAAAATTCTCTCTATTGCCTCTTTAAAAAAACAGAAATATGACCAAAGCCATCAATTATTATTTAAAACGATTAAAAATCTATTTGAAAAACACAAGAGTATTTCTACCCGACAGTCGTAGGAAATAACTAAGTTTACTGTCTTATTTAAAATTGAATCCAATACTGTTTATGAAGTCACTACTTTTACTTATTTTAAAGCCACTCCTTGGCATCTTTACAACACTCTCTATCTTATTACTGCTTCCAAACACAACTTTGGCACAATCATCAATTTCCGGAAGAGTTACTCAGGGGACAAGTGCAGCACCTGCAGAGTTTGCATCTGTTGTAATTAAGGAGCTTGACAATAAAATAGTGGCAGGTGCAATGACAGATAACAGAGGGAGGTTCACAATCAACAAAATTAAGAGTGGAGAGTATAAGCTGCAGGTGAGTTTCATAGGTTACCGAACTAAAAACACTCAAGTGATTATCACTGAAGGTAAAAATGTTATTCAAGAGCCGGTTAACCTGACAGAGTCTGCAGATCTTCTTGGAGAGGCTGTTGTTACAGCTTCTTATACACAAAAGCAGTCAGATATTGAGCGAACCAAAATAAATACGGCAGGGTCTATTGCTGCATCAAGAGGCTCAATTACAGATTTGTTAAAATCTGCCTCATCTGTTACAATTGACAATGATAATAAAATATCAATCAGAGGCAATTCAAACATTCTACTGTTAATAGACGGAATTCCGACAACAGTTGGGTCACTGGACGGAATCCCGGCATCTGCAACCGAGAGTGTAGAGATTATTACAAATCCAGACGCAAAGTATGATTCAGAGGGCACAGGTGGGATTATAAATGTCATTACCAAAAAAGAGAAGAGAGATGGTATTTCGCTGGTCTCAACCCTGAACTACGGCCTTTACAGCAGAGTAAACGGAGATATTATGACTGCGTATAATAAAAATAGGTGGAGTCTGGCTCTGAACTACTCGGGAAAATACCATCAGGAGAGAATTCAAAGTGATCTCTTCAGGTATTTTTATTCAACATCCGCCTCAATTGAACAGAATATAGTTTCGAGTCAAAAACAGAATACCAATATCGTCGGGTTTAATGCCATTAAAAGATTTGAATCTGGAGATCTCCTTACACTTAATCTTAAATATATGCACCCGGAGATACTTAATAGCCAAGACATAACCAATGTAAATACAACTCTTGGGGGTGATAATTTCATAAACAGAGTGAATGAGTTTCACCACATAAGAACAACTGGGGAGGCAATTGGAGAGTATAAAATGGTGCTTAAAAAGGAGATAAGTGATATAACTTTTAGGGGTTCATTTTCAAGGACAAAGGGGGAGAGGCCGGGTGAGTATTACGAAGACGGAGTTTTCGTTCAAAAATCTGACGGAGGGGGTCATCCTACAAATTTTTCATTCCAGAGTGACTATGCTCAAAAGATACCGGGTGTAGGACTTGCCGAAGTAGGGTTGAAATTTTTCTCCAGAGGAAATACATTTAAAACAGAAACTTACCTGTTTGATCAAACTTCACAAAGTTGGATTTACAACACTTTTTTGAGTAGCGATCTTACTCACGATGAAGATATTCTCTCTGGGTATCTCAATTTCTCATCAGCTTCAAACAGGAGTTTTACATATAAAATAGGGTTAAGGGCAGAGTATAGCACATCATTTTTTAGAATCATTGAAAACCCCGAAGAGATATACTCAACCAAGCTTTTTTTAGCACCTTCTCTCTTATTAAAACAAAATCTCTCCAACCAATCCTCTTTAGCTTTCAGTTTTACAAGGAGAATTACCCGTCCCACCTATCCTCAGATAAACCCATATGTAAATATGATTGACAAGACGGTTTTTGAAACAGGGAATAAAAATCTGAAACCCGAAGAGGTGAGTAAATTTGAGATTGCATACAATTTAGGCAGTAACGGACACTCTTTAATGGCATCACTATATCTTAGCTCCGCGACAGATTTTATAACTCAGATATCCTCATTGTATGACCAAAACTCCCTTATGCTCACATATGTCAATGGAGAAAAGAGCATAAAATCCGGGATTGAGATTAACGGCAGATATAAATTCTCCTCCCTTTTCGCAATGGGCATAAACAGTAATCTCTATTACGGTAAAACTACCGGGGAGTCAAATAACTTTGATCTTACCAGCAGTAGCGTAATGTTCTCTGGAAATTTAACTGCCAACATTACTCCTGCAAAAAAGGGAGATTTTTCGCTTCAATATTTTTACACATCTCCACAGACCTTTCCTCAGTTTAAAACCAAAGCTGTTCACTATATGGATATTGGTTACAAGATAGGTTTAATAAAAGATAAATTGAGCGCAACAATATCTGTTTCAGATATTTTTAATACTAAAAGGTGGGACATCGAGTCAGACAATAGAATTTATTCACTCAAAAACAACAGTAAGAACCAAAGTCGTGTGGTATGGATTGGACTGACATTCAATATAAACAAGATGCAGCTCTCTAAGCCGGCCAAAAAAGATGAAGAGGCAGACGGAGCTCTCATAAAACTTGGTTTGTAGTAATTTCTTAAATTGCCAGAACTTTTAATTGTGTAGATTGTTTATGTTTATATATTTAATAATACCATAATTATGAGCTTAGTTAAAAGCATTTTTGCAGTGTTTACAATGTTTTTCACTGCATCACTTACTGCGCAAACTCCTGTAAACCCAATTGTAGATTTTTACTCATTATCATTCAATACAATAACAGGAGAGACTTTTAAATTCGATAAACTTAAAGGTAAGAAAGTACTAATTGTAAATACTGCATCAAAGTGCGGATATACTCCTCAATTTAAAGGTCTTGAAGAGCTTAGCAAGCAGTATAGCGATAACCTGGTTGTAATTGGTTTCCCTTCAAACGACTTTGGAGCACAGGATCCCGGGAGCAATTCTGATATTAAATCTTTTTGCGAAGAGAATTATGGAGTCACTTTTATGATGATGGAGAAATCATCTGTTAAAGGTTCCGGTAAAAACGTTGTTCACCAATGGCTTACAGATAAAAACAAGAATGGATGGAACACAAATGAACCATCCTGGAATTTTGGGAAGTATCTTATAGACGAAAAGGGGAAGCTTATTGCATTCTACCCTTCAAAGGTTAAACCTATGGATCCGGAGATTATTCTTAATCTAAAAAAATAGATAGAGTTATACCAAAAACTGCTAGTCAGTTTCTGATTTTGAATGAGTGGGCGAGAAATATCTCGCTCACTTTTTTTTGATAACTCTTTGACACTGGTATATCGATAACACCATCTGAATCAAGTTCTATGAAGAGTCCCTCTTTATCTCTTCGAATAACTTTGGCCCTCTCCAGGTTTACCAAATAGGATCTGTGGCAGCGAATTATTCTGCTTCTCTCAAGGGCCCCCTCAATGTTTTTAAGGGTGTTTCTTAATAGATATCTCTTGATCTTTCCTTTGCTTGAATAGTTTATTACAACATAATTTTCCGATGACTCTATATATAGCAGATCATTACATAAAACTGACAGGCGAAGAACACCTTTCTCGTCGTTAAAGGTAATATTGCCGTGGATATCAACCTCCTCCTTATCTTCGCTCTCTATCTTTTCCAACCTCTTTGTACTCTCCTTCCATCCAAAATAGAACCAAAGAGCAGTATAGGGGAGCAGCAGAACCAGAGCTGTATTTATAAAAGAAGACTCAAAGCTATCCATTACATCTCTCTCTCTGTTAAGAATAATTGTATACATCGTATAGAAGAGAGACATAAAAAGAATCTCAAGAAAAACCCATAATGCATATTTACTGTATGAGATAGAGTGCCTCCTGCTATATAAATACATTGCGATACGACTCATCAATACAACCAACAATCCCGTAAGTATAACAAGAGAGGAGTAGACGAAAAACATAAACTCAGATATATTATACCATAGCGAAGAGCTGAAAGGTTTATATATATTTATAAAAACCAGCGCAAACAGAGCTGTAAACCCTATAAGACGCACAATATTCCGCTTGTTATTTATATGATCCGGTATATTCATTCCGATACAAATTTAATTATTTAACCCATATATCGCTCTTTTATCCCAAATAACTGATTCTCGTCCCAAAACAGTGTATCCTAAACCATTTTTTTCGTAAAAATATCAAAGCTCTCTTTATTTGCAAAAAAAGAGATATGAAAGAGTATTCAATGCATTTCGAAGAGAGGCTCGGCAAAAGAGAGATCTACAACTCCCGAAAAGGGATAAAGATGCCTGAACTGCTCGTAACGGAAGATAATGAGATTAACGAAAACAGGAGTTTTGATTATATTGTTGTTATCCCGGAAAAACTTAACCAACAACAAAAGCACAACTCTGCAATTCTACTTTTTCACGGACTGAACGAGAGAAGCTGGGACAAGTATCGCCCTTGGGCAGATTACCTTTCGGAACATACCTCAACCCCTGTTATCCTATTTCCGATTGCACTCCATATTAACCGCTCTCCAAAGCTGTGGAGCAACCCCAGAGAGATGCAGAGGCTTATCTCGATAGAGAACCAAAAGGGTGAGGAGGGGGTAGGCAAGAATGAGAATCTCTCATTTGCAAACTACGCTCTCAGCTCCAGAATAAAGGCAGATCCTTTCCGGTTCTATCTCTCCGGGAGGGAGACCATAATGAATGTCTGTCAACTGATGGACGAAATACGAGAGGGTTCAAATACGATGTTTTCAAAAGAGTGTAAAGTAGATATTTTTGCCTACTCTATAGGGGCACTGCTCTCACAGGTTTTGCTTATGGCTAATCCCAAATCGCATTTTTCCGATAGTCGGCTCTTTATGTTTTGCGGAGGATCCTTCTTTGTAGATATGAACGGTAACTCCAAACTGATAATGGATAAAAACTCTTTTGATCTTCTTCACAGCTACTACATAGGAGTCTTTATAACAGAGGGAGCAGAGACAAGA
>JAUYTH010000031.1 GCA_030695165.1 Bacteroidales bacterium | reverse complement strand
GAGCTGATGATAAAGAGAGCAAAGGAGAAAGGGTTCACCTTCCCTTACCTTTTTGATGATGGTCAGAAGATCTTCCCTCAGTACGGAGCAACCAAAACCCCACACGTTTTTATCCTTAAAAAAGAGGGGGCCAAAAATATCGTTAAATATATTGGAGCAATTGATGACAACTACAAAAATGCCGGCGATGTATCCAAAAAATATATTGAAAATGCAGTAGAGGCTCTGCTTGCAAACAAAGAGGTTGAGGTTAAAACCACAGTTGCAATAGGGTGCTCAATAAAAGTCAAGAAGTGACTCTGGCAGTGTTTGATGTAACTGATTAACAGTGTTTTTATTGAAAAAGGCAGTTTTCCAAAACGGGAAAACTGCCTTTTATAATACGCTCATCTTTCGATGAATACATCAAACACTGTCTATTTCAAAATCTCTGCAAGCTTATCTAAAAGATCTTTACCTCTTAAATTCTTTGCAAGAATTTTTCCGTTAGGGTCAAGCAGCAGGTTTTGAGGAATGGATCTAATCCCATACATTTTTGAAACTTCGTTGTCCCAGTATTTAAGATCGGAAACCTGAGTCCAGGTAAGACCATCTTTTTCAATAGCATTTAGCCAATTTTGTCTCCCCTGCTCATTATCCAGCGATACGCCAAGAACTGTGAATCCCTTATCTTTAAAATCGTTGAATGCCTTCACAACATTAGGATTCTCTGCACGGCAAGGGCCACACCAAGATGCCCAAAAGTCTATCAGAACATACTTTCCTCTGAAATCCGATAGTTTAACAGGGTTTCCATTCGGGTCATTCTGAGTAAACTCGGGAGCAATTGCTCCTACCATTGTTAACTTCATTTTATCCAGGCTTGCCGCATATGCTTTCCCTGCTGTGCTGTTTTTTACATCAGAAGTTAGTGCCTCATATAGTGGGGCAACTTTTTGATAATCCGGAATTGATCCTCCCAAAGCTATAATCGCATCCAGACTAATTGCGCTTGAAGGGTTTGACTTAATAAAAGCCAGTGTAGCGGCCTCCTGCTCTGCAGTGATTGCTGCATATCTTACACCAAATGGAGCTCTTACAGCCTCATCCTTTTGTTTATCTGCAGGTAGTGCTCTAAATTCTGCATTGAATGCAGCCATCTTGTCTGCAGATGGTTTAAGAGCTTTTATGTAGTTTTGATTATCTGTATTGAGCTTTGATCCCGTGAACCAGGCATCTTTAAGTGAATCCTTTGCATTTATACCTATTACCGCTGCCTCAAGGTATATCTGAAGATTTGGAAGAGTTCTTGATCTTGCGCCTGTCCCTTTATGGTTAAGAACTAAAGATGCCTTCATCGGTGCGCCAACGCTCCCTTTAAATTCAAATTTTCCATCTACAACTACAGATGAGTCTATAATAATTGCTGTAGCCGTACGGTATGTAAGATACATTTTGGCCGGAGCGTTAAGCTTAGCCACCTCACCTTTAATGGTGTACGCTCCATCTTGTGCCATCATTGCCATAGGTGAGATCAGCAATATAGCTGCTAAAATTGTTTTTTTCATAAGATTATTAATTAGTGATTTACGATTCTTTATTATTATTTGCCGAAAAGCTCGGCAAGCTTTTTCTCCAGCTCTCCGTTTTGTATAAAACCAACCTCCTTTAAAATTATCTTCCCTGTAGGATCTATTAAAAACGAAGTGGGGAATGCAGTTACGGCAAACTCACCCATAATGTTTTTACTATCCCATACCTGTGGCCACGGATTATTTATTTGAGGCAGAATTTTAAGCCAAGGTTCAATTTTGGAGTCTGTAGAGATACCCAGAATCTCAAAGTTTTTATCCTTATACTTTGCATAGATCTCTCTCATATGCGGGAAGGCCTGCTTGCAGGGAGCACACCAGCTTGCCCAGAAATCAATCCATACATATTTCCCTCTAAATGAATCAAACGATATTGGATTTCCGTCCTGGTCATTAAGCACAAAATTCTTTACCAGTGACCCACTATTTGTTCCTTTAACGCCACGAATATATGCTGCAACCTTCTCTCCATCGGGAGTTTTTTGAATTTGTGGTGAAAGCTTATTATAAAGCTCCTCTAAAACTGTTATTTTTAGTTGTTTCCCCGCTGAGTTTAAAATATAGGCTCCAAGAAAAGAGTCTTTGTTCTCACCTACAAACGAAGAGACAAGAGCACTCATATATGTTTTATTGAGTGAGTCCCTAAACATATTTATTTGGGGGTAAAGTGGGTCATTTTGTGGAACCCATCCCCTACCGAAAGATCTCTCTGTTTCATTACTTACCTTTGCAGAGATCTCATTTTGTTGTTTTAAAAAACTATGAAAGCCGACAGTAGTGTTTGGGCCTGTTATTGTAGATTTAAAAAAACCTTGAGATATCTCCAGGTGAATAAATATATCTCCACTTCCATCAATAAGCAAAGGGAAAGGGCGATAAGAACGATTTGTCCCCTTTTCGTACTCTGTGTAAAAAAGTTGAGTATAGGTCTCGGTAAAAGGGAGGGTAATATTGAAGGTTCCCTCTACAATAATTGCCTCAGCCACCGGAGATGAAGGGCTGTAATAGAATATTTTTTGATACCCTTTTGTATCTCCTGTAACTTTACCTATAATATTTACCGATTTAATCTCCTGAGCAGATGCAGAGAACACCAAAAAAGAGATCAATAATGTTGCAAAATTTTTTTTAAAATTCATAACTATTAGTTTAAATATTCGAGATTAACACACTCCCGGGTCTAAGCTCCCTAAAGTGACATAGAGTTAAGACAACAAAAATGGGGATTAGTTTAATTGAACTACAAATCTCTTATCTTTGTTACTCTGCAATAAATAGTTGAAAATATGAAAAAACAAAACTGGACAATAGAGAGTATAGATAGCCTAAATGGTAAGAGAGTTATCATAACCGGTGGTGCGAGCGGAATCGGACTCGAGGCTGCAAAGGTGCTTTCGACTAAGGGGGCAGAAGTTATTATTGCTGTAAGAAATGTTGAGAAGGGGGAGAGGGCAATTGCCCGGGTTAAGGCAGTTAATCCATTAGCAATCATATCCCTTATGAATCTGGATCTTGGCGACCTGGCTAGTGTGCGAAAATTTGCACACGAGTTTACACAAAAATACCAGAGCCTGAATCTTCTTATAAATAATGCCGGAGTTATGATTCCTCCGTACCAAAAAACAAAAGATGGTTTTGAATTGCAATTCGGCACCAACCACCTTGCCCACTTTGCTCTAACAGGGCTGCTTTTGCCTCTTCTAACATCTACACCAGAATCCAGAGTTGTAACTGTGAGCAGTATTGCAAGCAGAGGTGCAAAAATCTACTTCGACAATCTGGATGGATCTAAAGGCTTTTCAACAATGAACTTTTACCGTCAAAGTAAACTCGCCAACCTGCTGTTTGGCAAAGAGCTCAACAACAGGCTTAAGCAATCGGGGTTAAATCCAATAAGCATCGTTTGTCACCCCGGAGTATCTGCAACCAA
>JAUYTH010000029.1 GCA_030695165.1 Bacteroidales bacterium | reverse complement strand
TTGCGTACATAAAATAATTTGTTTAAAAATTACTGACTGCAAGCGGAAGTACTTAAACTTCTCTTATTCAATAGCTTGTCAATCTTCTGTTCAATAAATTTGGAAGGCAAATATATACAAAATATTTAATCCAACAAAACTTAATTCAAAAAACTGCAAAAACGTTACTAACAATATAGCTCCAAAACTCTTGGTCAGCTATGTTTTCTCAGATATTTTCTCCGCTACTTGCTCAGTTACTTTTCAGATTTTTTATCAGTTACTTTTCAGATATTTTTCATATATTTGTTTCGGATATGGATTCACCATTTACGTACAACAAATTTGTTACAGGTTCTGACTTCGTGGGAAGGCAATCGGAGCTCAACTTGCTGGTTAATCTGGTGAGGCAAAGGCAGCACGTGATTATTTATGAGACACCTAAAAGTGGCAAGAAATCGCTTGTCCAGCAAGGGCTTATAAATCTGCGCAAAGAGGCGTACAACTACACTGTGTGCAACATCAATCTGTTTAATGTCCGGACAAAAAAACATCTGCTTCAGAAACTTTGCAATCTGCTGCTAGATGCATTCGCAACATCACCAGACGAAAGGGAGCAGTTGAGAGAAGATATCTGCCCTGAGCTAAAGACATTTTTTGGACAGGATAAGGAGAAACATCACGACCACTCATCTCCAGAGATTGATACAGCCCCGGTTCCGGATTATATAACCGAGAAGATTCTTAACCTGCCGGAGCTACTGGCAGAGAGATATTCGACCAACCCTGTTATATATATTGAGGAGTTTCAGGAGGTGCTTCTGCACGACGACTCGTACGATACCCTCAAGATACTGGAAAAGACCTGGAAACTGCAGCAGCGCACCACCTATATTATTACAGGCTCATTTGTAAACTCGATGAAGGAGATTTTTGAGGATAGGAAGTTCTTTTACAACTTCGCCGAGAGAATCAAGCTGCTGCCGCTCGACGAAAAGCAACTCACAGATTTTATTATCCGCAACTACCTAAAAGCGGGCAGGGTTGTGTCTAAGGAGCTGGCTGTGCAGATGTACAGCTTTACAGAAGGGCACCCCTGGTATTCTCAGCAACTTGGCGATATCTCATTTGCACTCACCCGAGGATACCTCACCGAACAGATCTTCCGCCAATCTTGCAGCTCCCTTATGGAGCTACACTCATACCGCTTCCAACTCATTACCAGCCGACTGAGCCGTTTCCAAATCAATTTTCTCAAAGCCATTATGGACGACGTATCTCAACTGAGCGCGCTCGACACAATGAACCAATACGGCTTTAACTCATCTGCAAACGTAAAGAGACTAAAGGAGGCAGCACAAAAGAAAGAGATTCTCACCGAAGAGCGCGGCAAATGGGAATTCCTGGACCCACTCTTCAAAACCTGGCTCCGCACCGTCTATTTTGAACTTTAAAATAAAACACTTGTTCTCTTTTGGTAGAAGGCAGATAAATATCGGGAACAGGAGGTGAAATTTCGGGTTTGGGAGATAATCAAATGGAAAGTAAAAAGACAAAGAAAATACTTCTGGGGGTAACAGGAGCCAGCGGGCAGATATATGCCCTAAAGGTTTTGCAGATAATTCAACAACTTAAAGAGAAGCTCTCCGGAGCTGATACACACCAAGCGACTCAGCCGGGAGATGCTTACCAAGAGGCTCTGCAGGGTAAGCAATTTCATAATGGAAATATTCAAATAGAAATAGTTTTCACAGATACCGGAAAAATTGTTTGGGAAGATGAGCTCGGGCAACCGGTTCCCGGCGGCGCTCTGGACAACAACAGTTACTACCACCCATTCGCCTCCGGCTCAAACGCTGCAGATGTGATGATAATCTTGCCCGCCACTATGGGCACCGTCGGCCGAATCGCCTGTGGCGCTACCGCCGACCTACTCACCCGCGCCGCCGACGTGATGCTCAAAGAGCGCCGCCCCTTGATTATATGCCCGCGCGAAACACCATTCAACCTAATTCATCTGCGCAACCTCACCACCCTGGCCGAAGCCGGCGCCCTTATCGCACCAGCCTCCCCATCATTCTACACCCATCCCAAAGATATGGAGGAGCTCACAGAGACATTTGCCCGCAGGATTATCAATCTTGCCGGTGTAAATGTGGATTTACCAAAATTCTTGTAAAAAGCCAAAAAACCTTGACAAGGTGCTATTACACCTTATAAACCAGTGCGTTGATATTCATTCCGGCGCCGACAGATGCGAAGACGATTGTGTCGCCGGGGTTAATTTGGTGTTTTTCGTTCTCATCTGCAGATAAAGCGTTGGCTATGTGCAGATTTTCCAGGTGCAGATTCTCTTTCATAATCAGGTCGTAAAGAGTTGGAAGGGTTGCTACAGAGGAGTTGCCCAGCCAGGAGATGGACATAGGCATAACATCTGCAGGGGCCTCGGGAATACCATAAAGGGCATAGAGGCGCTTGAGAATTGCGTCATCCATCTTGCCGTTAGCCTGGTGAATTAACACCTTGCTAATCTCATTGATATGGGTACCGCTTTTGTCCAAAGCAGCCTTAATGGCTAAAGGCACGGTGTCCAGAGCATACTGGTAGAGGCGCCTCCCGTTCATCTTGAGATAGAGATTATCTCCCGTAACCTCATCTACCTCAAACGATTTGCCCATATGAAGCATATTCAGATATGCCTGAGTATCAGACCGGGTTTTGTGTGCAATAATCCCGATAGGCACTGCGCTCTCCTTACCCTCCATTATAACCGCCCCGGCACCATCTGCATACAACATACTATCACGGTCGTGAGGGTCAGAAATTCTCGAAAGCACATCTGCACCAATCACCAGAATTTTTTTTGCATCACCCGAGCGAATAAAATAATCTGCCTGAATAACAGCCTGCAACCAGCCGGGGCAACCGAACAGCAAATCGTACGCAACAGCATCCGGGCTGATTATGCCAAGTTTGTTTTTCACACGCGAAGCCAGCGCAGGGACAATATCTGTGCGCCTGTTGTCACTTTTTACATCTCCAAAATTGTGTGCAAATATTATATAATCAAGCTCTTCCCTATCTATGCCAGCACTTTTGATTGCCTCCTCGGCCGCAAAAAAGGCTATATCGGAAGTAACCTGATCATCCGTAATGTGACGCCTCTCTGCTATTGTGGTAATCTCCAGAAATTTATCTATAACCTCCTGGTTCGATTTTTCCAGTGGCTTGTCATAAGTATCATAGAACTCGCGCGCAAGAAAGTCTTCATTCTTAACACTCTTGGTAGGAATATAGCTCCCCGTCCCTGTAATAACACTGTAAATCATACCTTCGCTAAATTTGTAGTTGATAAATGAAGTTTATTAACCGCAAATGTACAAAAAAATTCAACTGGCAGAGTTTTGTGTAATTTAGTCATTAACTGATATATAGAAATTCAACTTTCCCAAATTTCAAAAACCTAAATTATATGTAATTGCTATCCAATCACTTACACAAAACACTGCCAGTTCAAAGGCCTGCTTCGCAGTTGTGTTTTCCGCTGCGCGGGGATGGGTCGTCCCTGGGAGTTTTTTACAAGATATTGTATAACAAATATTTAGCTGTTTTTAAAATGGTCATTTTAAAATCTCAAACAATTTATTATATTAATTACCAGTACTTTATAAAAAACTCCCAGGGATTATTAATTTTTCACACACCTTACCGCGAAGCCGTTGCGTTTGAAGTCGTTGTATCTGGCGATGTTGGTGCCACTGCTGTTCACCCCTCTTACCCAGGCTTTATCTGCACTAAACTCTGTGGAGCTCCACCAATCTGCACCATAGGTCATACCCCCGAACCCACCGTTAATGTAACGATATCCACCCGGGCGGGCCGAGAAGCCGGAGGAGTTTGTAGCTCCGGCATTTGGAGAGGCCCACTGCGTGGTTCCTGTGGTCTTGAGCTTGCCCGAGTTTCCGGTGAGCCCGCCCAGGTAATCTGTAAGGATTGTCCAATCTGCATCAGAAGGAACCCGCCAGCCCTCAGGGCAAAGTTTGCCGGAGTTGACTGCGTTCCAGTTATACAAAGCACCATAAACATTTTTGTTCGCCTCGTTATTGTTATACCAACAGAATGAGCCGGTTGTAGAGTTACTCCAGCCCGCATCGCTTGAATTCATCGTAATTGTACTCCTGTCGTTGTATCTGGTCACCTTAAGATTATCCTTAATCCAGATTTGAGTACCAATGGTAACAGTCTCATATTCATTATTATCTGCATCCCTCATAATTACCGCAATTGGCGGGTAGAGAGTGTTAATCATTGCAATATCATCTGTAGAGAGAAACTGTCTCTGCACACTCCACGTAGAGCCATCTTTCTTGGTGATTGTAGGGTTGTTATTCTTGGAGAACGAAGTGGAGCTGTAAAGCATTATTGACTGATAATCAAATGCCTCCGGGGCGGCAGGAGTGTTCACAGACTTTGTGAACTCCGCGAAATTGTGCGCATACTTATCAATAATATTTGCAGATACAATGTTTATGAAGTTGTTACGCCCCTTCTTGCTGTGCTCGTGAAGCATCCCAAGCGCGTGGCAAATCTCGTGAATAACAGTCCCCATCGTACCCCAGTCTGCCAGGCGAATGTCCTGCCGCCCGCCAACCATCCCAAGAAACGAAGAGCATCCGCTTGCATCATACACAAAATCAATATAATTTGACTCCCCCGTTCTCACCACAAACTCCAGATTCGAAACCTCCTTAATGGCATTTATCGCCTGAGTCACCCGCGACGGATTCGGAAGACTCTGGTTTATATTGTAGTAGATGCGGTTATTTGGCCAGTGCCTGGTTTGCAAATTGAGAGCCGCCCCCTTTGTTGCAACTCCCTGACCCTGCTGCCCAACTCCCTGACCCTGCCATCCGGCACCCTGCGCCTGAGGCGCGGCCAGAATAATATCTCCCTGATATATATAGAATCCGTTGATAAGCTCGCAAGTAACGCTCTCACCATCAAGGGTAACTGCAGATGTATTCCCGGCCGAAGCAGGAAACATCTGCTCTGCTCCAATCAAAACAGTAGTTGTCTTTGTAGTGAACGAACTCGCTGTCCCGTAAGATGTACCCGCCGAATTTGTGGCATAAGCCCGCACATAATAAGAGGTGTTGGGAGCAAGCCCGGTAATCACGCTGGTAAAAGCGCCGGCGCCCGTCCCATCCGAAGTTTTACTGTCGCTCACAGTTGGAGTTGGCGATGTGCTCCAGCACACACCCCGCGCAGATACCGCCCCGCCACCATCACTCGTAACCGACCCTCCCCCCGAAGCTGTTCCCGTTGTAACATCTGCAACCGCCAAAGTAGTGACAGTTGGTGCAGATGCGCTTGTGCCAAAACTCACCTGCGACCCGTAGGCTGTGCCCACAGAGTTAACAGCGTAAGCACGAACATAATAGGTAACCCCTGGAGATAGTCCCGTAATCTGGCTCACAAAACTCCCTGTCCCCGACCCATCTGTAGTTTTATACCCCGAAGTGGTAGGATTTGGATCTGTCCCCCAGCAGACACCTTTAGAGGAGACAGCAGCCCCTCCGTCGGCCGTTACATTACCCCCGCTCTTTGCAGATGTTGGTGTAACATCGCTCACAGAGGTTGTTGTCACAGATGGAGCACTCTTTACAGGCTCTCCTTCCGGTTTCGTTTTTGTGCAACCCCCCGCCAATACAAACAGCAACAGCACAACTAACAAAGACTTGAAAATATTTGCACCCATAGTATTAAGTTTATCCCTAAATATACAAAAAAAAATAACCTTGGCAAGATTGGTGCCCTTCGTTTTGCATTTTAAATAATATTGAGTAAATTTGCTCAGTATATTGAGTAAAATATGTATTTATGTTTGAACGACCTTATTTAAAGTCTATTAAATCAAGAATTGAAGAGCCAAGAAAGTTTATTCAAGTAATTCTTGGACCCCGCCAGGTAGGAAAAACTACAATGGTAACCCAACTCATATCACAACTATCTACACTCAATCTGTATCAATCTGCAGATGCAGTTACGGCTACAAACTCTGTCTGGCTGACGCAGGTATGGGAGAGCGCCCGGCTACGCATAAAAACAACCGGAGCCACAGAACTCCTGCTAATTATTGACGAGATTCAAAAAATTGACAACTGGAGCGAAATTGTTAAACAACAATGGGATAAAGACACACTTGAGAGCATCAACATTAAAGTAATCTTACTCGGCTCTTCCCGCTTACTTATTCAAAAAGGGTTATCCGAGTCGCTTGCCGGACGCTTTGAGACTCTATATCTCGGACATTGGTCCTACCCGGAAATGCAGCAGGCATTCGGATGGAACATTCAACAATATGTCTACTTTGGAGGATACCCGGGATCTGCAACTCTTATTAATGATGAAGAGCGATGGAAAAACTACATCAAAGACTCCCTCATAGAGACAAGCATCTCCAAAGACATTTTAATGCTTACAAGAGTAGATAAGCCCGCATTGCTAAAACGACTATTTGAAGTGGGATGTCAATACTCCGGGCAGATACTCTCCTACACAAAGATAATAGGCCAACTTCAAGATGCCGGCAACACCACCACCTTAGCTAACTACCTAAAGCTTCTCTCAGATTGCGGGCTCCTTGGAGGTTTAGAAAAATTTGCCGGAGATATAATCCGCAAACGCGGCTCAAGCCCTAAATTTCAAGTATATAACAACTCACTGATAACATCTCAAAGCAACACCACATACCAGGAAGCAACAGCCAACACGCAACTGTGGGGACGCCTCACCGAATCCTCTGTTGGAGCACATCTCATTAACCACTCCATCTCCCAAAGGTACAACCTATACTACTGGCGCGAAGGTAATTACGAAGCAGATTTCATTCTGGAAAATGGCAACAAGATAATTGCCCTCGAGGTCATAAGCGGCCTTAAAGCAAAAAATGCCGGTATGAGTGTTTTTGCAGATAAATTTCATCCCGACAAACTACTCCTAATTGGAACAGGAGGAGTCCCATACGACGAATTTCTAACAATAAATCCCAAAGAGCTGTTTTAGAAAATATTCAACATTGCCAAAGATATTTTGCATTACAAAAGAATATTTCTACATTTGCGTAAGATATTTCGAGTATGAAAGAATATTTCGCAACATTAGAAAAATACAATTTCTGGAACAGGAACGTTCTTGAACTTGGGTATCCTCGTAAGGATTACATAGATAAGATATTTGATTCGTCCGGCAACAGGTTGATCAAAGTTCTTGTAGGTCAACGCCGTGTGGGTAAAAGTTACATTTTACGTCAAATAGCAAATCGGCTCATTGAAGAGGGGGTGAACCCGCATAACATACTCTACATAAATAAAGAGTTTACAGATTTTGATTTCATAAGCGACTATAAAGATTTGGACGCTATTGTGAAACTGTACAAAGAGATCATAAAACCCAACGGGAAAATTTGGTTATTTGTAGATGAGATACAAAATATTTTGGACTGGGAGCGTTTTATCAACTCCTATTCTCAGGACTATGTAGATATTTATGAGATATTTATAAGCGGTTCAAATTCAAAAATGTTATCAGGAGAACTTGCAACACTGCTTTCCGGCAGATATGTAAATTTCGAGGTTTTACCATTCAGTTTTTCTGAATATACGGGCATTACTAAAAAAGATTGGGTTAAGCAAAGTTATGTGGAATATATTGAGAGCGGAGCATTGCCCGAACTTTTTATGCTTCCGAACGAAGAGACAAAACGCAATTACATATCTGCTATTAAAGATACTGTTCTGCTAAGAGATATAATACAACGGCACAGCATCAAAGACCCAAAATTATTAGAAGATATATTCATATATCTGGTCAACAATGCATCAAATTTAATATCAATAAACAATATTGCAAACTATTACAAAAGCAACGGGCGCAAAACAACCTACGACACAGTTGCCAATTATATCGGATATATAGAGGATACATTTCTAATTCATAAAGTTGAACGTTATGATATTAGAGGCAAAGAGACCATCTCCGGCAATAGCAAATATTACATTAATGACCTCTCTTTTAAGAACTATCTCTATCCCGGATTTGGATATGGTATCGGCTACAAATTAGAGAACATTATCTATTTAGATCTTCGCCGAACCGGATTCACGGTTTATGTGGGTGCATTGCGAGATAAAGAGGTAGATTTTGTGGCAAAAAAAGGCGATAGGCTTATATATCTTCAAGTAGCCTATACTCTTGCAGATGAACAAACTGCCCGCCGTGAATACGCCCCACTGGAGGCCATTAGAGACAATTACGAAAAAATTGTTGTATCGCTTGACGACATAAAATTGCCATCCAATCAAGGCATCACGCACATTCAAGCGTGGGAACTGGCAAACTATCTTAGCCCGGAAAAGCAGAACCGATATGCAGAGGACAAATGCACCTTCCAAAGCGTGTAGATAGTTGTATATAGTGTTTATGTCTACCTTCCTTTTGCTCCTCTAAATGTGCAAATATTGCATAAAACGAACCACGTAAAGAACATAATTTGAATTAGAGACAGATTTTAAATAATATGATTTAGACTATATACTTAAAAATCATACAAATATTGTTTCAGACCTTAATTCCCAAATGAAAGTGTTAGCACATTTCCGAAATTATCTTTAGCACGGCTACTACCCATTCTATAAAGAGGGCATTAAAAACTACCCCATCCGGATTCAAAATGTAGTCAACACAATTTTGGATAACGATCTTCCTGCTATAGAGAATATTGAATACAGCTCCATAATAAAAATCAAGAAAATGCTGATGATAATCTCATCACTCGTTCCCTTTACTCCCAACATAACCTCTTTGAGTCACGACATTGCAATAAACAGAGAACAAGCAATTAAATATCTACATTATCTCCAGAAGGCAGCCTTAATAACTCTCCTTAACTCCTCCTTCAAAGGAAAATACAAATCTACTATATGCCTTATCTCAAAGCCTTGTGAACGAAGGTAATATACGAGAAACCTTTTTTGTAAATCAACTATCTTACAACAGAAATTTGAACACCAGCAAGGAGGGAGATTTTGTGGTTGACGGGAAATACACATTCGAAATAGGCGGGAAAAGCAAAAAATTCAAACAAATTAAAGACATTCCAAACAGCTATATTGCTATGGAAGGCATTGAAGCAGGCTACGGCAACAAAATTCCCATATGGCTGTTCGGATTTATTTATTAACCGCAAACTTCCACAACCCTTGGCGTTGTAGAGAGTTTCGACAAAATCAAAAAAAATACTTTGAGAAAATAGATATGGGAGAACAGATTATTGTTCAAAGAGGAAAAGATAAATCATACACCCTAACTCCTGTTCTTGAAGATGATCTCTATTTTACTCCCTCAATGGTAGAGAGAATTGCCCAATCTATTGAACAAGTGAAAGAAGGAAAGATTACAAAAATCTCAAGCAAAGAGGAATTAAAAAAATTGCTTGAAATATGACATACACCTCTGTCAACAACGATTTAGTAATTGTGTATGTCCTTTCTGCAAAAGGACATTATTAAAATGGTCTGCTCCGCAGTGTTTAAACCGCTACGCGGAAGAGAGTTATTCTCGGGCTTCGGTTATTCTCGCGGCTGCCGGCCTAATAGAGAGCCAGGCAGCTATGAGCGGGAAATAACCGTAAAAGCATGGGAAATAACTTCGATTTTTGATGTGGTCTGCTTCGCAGGTGTGTTTACGCTGCGCGGATTTCAACTGTTAGTGTTTTGTGTAAGTATTTGTAATACAATATATTAATTTTTGCGATTTCCTCAATTGCCAAAATCGCTATTTTCAAATACTTATAAATCAGACTGTTTCACATAACACTGCCAGTTCAATATTTTATCACCCCAACTTTCCCATCCATAGAGGTAACCAGAATGGTGCGGTTGCCGATTGGGCGGATGTAGTTGATGAGGGCGATGGAGAATCGGTATGTCCAGGCTACGGTGCCGTCGGCGGCGTTTAGGACAAATATGTTGCCCTTGTCGGTTGGCACAAAAACCAGATCATCTGCAGTGGTAATTGGTGATGGCCCTATTTCGTAGCCGTAGCCGGTGTGGCTTGCCCACAGCAGAACAGGCTTGCCGGCCGGGGTTGGGGTAGCGGCCGAGTTGGCTGTTGCGGTTGGGTTGGCTGTTTGGGCAGCGGCAGGGGTGTACTCCTTGGTGCTAAAGGCAAGAACGGTGTCCTGCATTGTTTTGATATATACTGTGCTGCCATCGGGGGAGAGGCCGATGGATTCGCGGCCGCCGCGGGCGCTCCAGAGCTCTTTGCCGGTTTTGGCATCAATTGCGTGGGAGCGGCGCTCGGGGGTTACTACAAATATTTTACCGTTAGCTTTTACCGGCCACACTGCGGCGGCAGATAGTCCCCTACCCTTGCGGTTGGTCCATACCCACTGCAGAGCGCCGTTCTTGGGCTCGAATGCATAGAGCTGGTTTGCCCAGTCACCAATATATACGCCCTGGTCATCTGCCCACGGCTTGGCCTCTATGAAGCCCTTT
>JAUYTH010000025.1 GCA_030695165.1 Bacteroidales bacterium | reverse complement strand
GTACCTTGAGTACGTCAATTGATTTATGCATCGAATCCAGAAGCTGGGATGTGACTGCTATCTCTCCTTTTTTTAGATGGCCAAAAATTGTCTCCAGACAGGAGCACAACCGCTCTATTTCGTTTAGGTTTACAGCCCTTGCAGCACCCTTTAGGCTGTGGGTATTGCGGTAGATCCTCTCAATTATCTCCTGTTTTTTTTCGGTTCCGGTAACAAGTTCAAGATCTGTAAGTCCCTTTACAATAGACTCATAGTGCTCTATGGCTTCAACTTTGAAGTCATTCAGCAGCTCCTTCAGGAAATTGTCATTTTCAAAGTTGTCGAGCATAGAGAGCTATAGGTTGTATTTTATAAGAATTCTTTTTAGTGTCTGTCCAAGGGTGTGAATTTCGTGAGTTGCATTTTGAGCTTTTTGCATTCCTGCCACATTCTGTTCACTGGCTTTTTTAATATTTTCCATTGCAGGTACAATCTGATCCATTCCTGCCATCTGTTGGTGGTTTGATGATGAGATCTGCAGAGATACCTCTCCTGCTTCTTCAATATTTTCTGCCAGCATCTCTATTACCTCTCCGCTTTGCATTACAAGAACCTTACCTGCTTCAACCCTCTTAGCGGCATCATCAGTTGCCTCCACTGCATTGTTAACAGATTTATTTACTTCGTTAAGGATCTCTTTAACCTGAAGGGTTGCCCTCTTTGATTGGTCTGCAAGGTTACGTATCTCCTGTGCAACAACAGTGAACCCTCTTCCGTGCTCTCCGGCTTTTGCAGCCTCTATCGCAGCATTTACAGCAAGCAGGTTGGACTGGTCTGCAATATCAGATACCGTAGATGTTATCTCTCCAATTCTTCTGTTTTGCTCAGACAACTTTACTACGGTTCCGGAGATTCTGTTCATATGAATATCAATCTGCTCCATACCTTTGATCACCTCGGAAAGTGATTTCTTCCCCTTCTCTGCCGAGTCGCTCACTTTGTGTGAGCTCTCTATGAGAGATTTAGCCTTTTGATTTGATAATGTAGCTGTCTGTCTAACCTCCTCTATTGTCGCAGTGGTTTCAGATACTGCAGCAGCAGTCTCTGAGGCTCCGGTAGAGATAT
>JAUYTH010000263.1 GCA_030695165.1 Bacteroidales bacterium | reverse complement strand
CTCGTATCCACTTAATAAGAGAGATTCCCGGCCCCTCTTTCATAACTAATCCATTACCGCTTCGGGAGGGGGAGAGGAGTATTAAATAGCCCGTCCACTCACGGAGCAGAGTCTCTCTCGGTACCCGCTCAATCTCACCGTCCAACGGATCCATTATATGGAAAAATGAGGCACTGCTTTTAGTAAGTACAACGTAGTGAAGATATCCGTCATCTTTTTTAAGATGAATTATGGCAGGTTTGGGAATTTTATCCAGCGACTCCTGCTCCCCTTTGAATCCATCGGCCAGAAACCCGAATCTCCTGGCTGCCTCAACTAACCCTTTTAGTGTTGCGCCCCCGGAATCTGTACCGCTGTAAAGACGGATTTTTGCAAGAGGAACCCTCATACCGTAGTGTGCAGCAACTGATGCCAGTGAAGCTGCACCACAATCACTTTTACTCTGTTGTTTAATTTTAACCGACAACCACATTCCAATCTCCTCCACCATTAATTCAACAAACCTTAAATAAAAAGGAAAAGGCACCCTTAATCACTCCACACACTCTTCTGCCTCTAAGAGATCTCTCCGCACAAAAAGGAACCTTTTCCCTGAGCGAATTTATATTAAATGAGGGTTAAAGGGGAGACAAAAGATAAAAACAGTAAAGATTTTATCTATAGATCAAAAATTTATGTTGTTAGAATTACCTGTGAATAATCACAGTTTTTTTAGACAACTTTAGAGATACTTACAAACAATTTTAAATTTTTGGAGCAAGATTAAAATTGAAGGTTAGATAACATTGTACCAACCTCTTTTCCTGTCTCGTGAAGTTTCTCGATGAAAGGAAAAATTGTAGGAGCAATAGAGGATATTGTACCGTAAAGTTTTGATTGAGAAATGGCCTCCATCGGTAAGAATGAGTAAAGATCGTTGAGCGACTCCAGGAAGAAGATTACCATACTTAATACAAATGCATATTTCAAAAATGCAAAGAAAACACCAAGCAATTTGTCCAGCCATCCAAGAAGAACCAGGTTTATCAACGCGTGGATTGCGTGGCCGATCATATTAACAAAGAGGATAACTACCAGAAAAACAGCAGCAAATGCAATAATCTGGGTTAAAACCCGGTTTGTCTCCAGCCAGATATTAACGTTGTGAGCAAAAAAGTCCGAGAAGTACCAGGCGGCCCAGGCTCCAAGTATAAGAGCTACCAGGGCAGCTACCTGCTTAATAAACCCTGTCTTGATTCCCCCTATAACTGCAGGGATAAAACAGAGAAGCAGAATAATATCAACGGCGCTGATTGAAGATCCCATAATCAATTTTTTTTCAAAAGTAGTGAATAATCGTATCTTTGCAAATTCATAAAAAAATCCGAAATGAGGTTTTCCGAATACAAAAACTTAGATCTTGTAGAGATAAATCGCTCTGTACTTGATAAATGGAATCGCGAAAAATGCTTTGCTGCTACTCTTACCCAAAGAGAAGGTGCTCCAAAATTTATTTTTCACGAGGGGCCTCCATCTGCTAATGGAATGCCGGGAATACACCACGTTATGGCAAGGGCTATTAAGGATGTCTTTTGTCGCTATAAGACACAGATGGGTTATCTTGTTGAGAGAAAGGCGGGATGGGATACCCACGGACTCCCTGTTGAGCTTGGAGTTGAGAAGATGCTTGGCATAACCAAAGAGGATATCGGCAAAACTATAACTGTAGAGCAGTACAATGATGCTTGCCGTAAAGAGGTAATGAAATACACAAAAGAGTGGGAGAGTCTTACAGAGATTATGGGCTACTGGGTGGATATGAAAAACCCCTATATAACCTATGACAATCGTTATATTGAGACACTTTGGTATCTTCTTAAGGAGATATATAAAAAGGGATACTTATATAAGGGTTACTCAATCCAGCCATTCTCACCAGCTGCAGGAACAGGGCTCAGCAGCCACGAGCTTAACCAACCCGGGTGTTATAAAGATGTCAAGGATACAACTTGTGTTGCTCAGTTTAAACTCATAAGAGACTCAGCATCCGAATCACTTTTTGCAGAGATTTCAGAGAAAACGGCAAAGGAGCTCCCAATATATATACTGGCCTGGACTACAACTCCCTGGACATTGCCTTCAAATACAGCACTTTGTGTTGGGCCGGAAATCAAATACATCAAAGTACACTCACTTAACCCATATACAGGCGAGGAGTGCATCTACATACTTGCTCAGGATCTTCTCTACCAGCATTTCAATCCTAAGGGTGAAGAGCTCTCATTCGGGGAGTATAAACACGGAGATAAAATTGTTCCATTCCGGATTATCGATGGCGCAACCACATCAGGAGAGCAGCTTTGCGGAGTTAATTATGAGCAATTGATTCCTTGGATCAACCCCGCAGAGGGGGCATTCCGGGTTATTAAGGGAGATTTTGTCACAACATCTGACGGTACCGGAATTGTACACATTGCGCCTACTTTTGGAGCAGATGACCTTAGAGTTGCAAAACAGAACGGGGTACCTGCCCTGATGATTAAAGATTCAGACGGAGTTCTTCAGGCACTGGTGGACAGAACCGGAAAATTTTATAAAATTGAGGATATGGAGAGCTCTTTTGTGAAAACGAGCGTAAATATCCAAATCTATAAAGAGTTTGCAGGCAGATATGTTAAAAACTCATACGACTCTGCTCTTTCAGAGAGTGACGCATCAGTTGATGTAGATATTGCAGTGATGCTTAAACAGCAAGGCCTTGCCTTCAAAATAGAAAAGCATATTCACTCTTACCCTCACTGCTGGAGAACAGATAAACCTGTGCTATATTATCCTCTTGACTCTTGGTTTATTAAAACTACTGCCGTGCAGGAGAGAATGATAGAGCTCAATAAAACAATCAACTGGAAACCGGAATCTACTGGAAGCGGCAGGTTTGGAAAGTGGCTCGAGAACCTTCAGGATTGGAATCTCTCCCGAAGTCGTTACTGGGGAACACCGCTCCCTATATGGCGAACAGAGGACAACTCATACGAGATTTGTATCGGCTCTGCAAAAGAGCTGTTTGATGAATGCGAGAAGGCAGTAGAGGCCTCTGTTATGGAGAGCAACCCTCTTAAAAATGCGGGATTTACACCCGGAGATTTTAGCAGTGATAACTACAACAAAATTGATCTGCACAGACCATATGTAGATGAGATAATACTTGTCTCACCATCCGGAAAGATTATGCGACGCGAAAGTGATCTTATAGATGTTTGGTTTGATTCAGGTGCGATGCCTTTTGCGCAAGAGGGCCTTGAAAAGCTTGGAAGCGAGCAGTTCGGGAGAGCATCGGACTTTATCGCAGAGGGTGTAGACCAGACTCGGGGATGGTTTTTTACTCTTCACGCAATATCAACAATGGT
The DNA here is from genome assembly GCA_030695165.1 of Bacteroidales bacterium. Taxonomy (GTDB): domain Bacteria; phylum Bacteroidota; class Bacteroidia; order Bacteroidales; family UBA932; genus Bact-08. The sequence goes on along the minus strand of JAUYTH010000263.1, from coordinate 898 downwards.
TAAGGACTCTGTTGCATTCAAGACAGTAATATCAAACGGTCTTGTTCTGGATAAAGATGGCAACAAGATGAGCAAAAGGCTGGGAAATGCAGTGGATCCGTTTAAGACTTTAGGTGAGTTTGGGGCAGATCCTCTAAGATGGTATATGCTTACAAATGCACAACCCTGGGATAATCTTAAATTTGACGTTGGAGGAGTTGACGAAGTTCGCAGGAAATTCTTCGGGACTCTATATAATACATACTCTTTCTTTGCACTCTATGCAAATGTAGATGGCTTTAACAATAGCCAGCCTCAGCTTCCGTTGAACAGACTACCAGAGATTGACAGGTGGATAATATCTCTGCTCAACACACTTATAGATGAGGTTACGGAGAGTTACGAGAACTACGATGTGACATCTGCAGGAAGAAAAATCCAGGACTTTGTAAATGACAACCTGAGCAACTGGTATGTTCGCCTTAACCGCAGAAGATTCTGGGGAGGCGAGATGGACGAAGATAAACTATCTGCATATCAGACGCTGTACAGCTGCCTTGAAAATATTGCAATACTATCTGCACCTATCGCTCCTTTCTTTATGGAGAGACTATTTCTGGATCTGAACAGCGTTACCGGGCACTACAAAGAGAGTTCGGTTCACCTGGTGCTTATGCCAAAGTGTCAAAAGGGTGCAATAGATAAGTCTCTTGAGGAGAGGATGGAGTTGGCTCAAAGGGCCTCCTCAATGATTTTGGCTCTCAGACGAAAAGTGAGTATTAAAGTTCGCCAGCCCCTTGCCAAGTTATTGATTCCGGTTCTGGATGAGAGAATCCGGGAGCAGTTTGAACTTATAAAACCTCTGGTGCTCGGAGAGGTAAATGTAAAAGATGTGGAGTATATCCACGACACCAAAGGT
>JAUYTH010000017.1 GCA_030695165.1 Bacteroidales bacterium | reverse complement strand
TAGTGGAGATCTACAAAACCCCTTACTCAGATGGACTCAACAGAGATCTTATTCAAATCTACAAAGGCAGAAAACTAATCAGCCCAAAAGCCGACGACACCCTAATGGTAAAACTGCTGGGGGGTCCAAACCTCTCAATCTACCTTGACGTGGTTAAGAATCCGGACCTTATGCTAAACAGTACAACCCTCTCATATTACAAATTCTCTATGGAGGAGTCTGTTATGATAGAAGATCGTCCTCACTATGTGGTTACTTTTATCCCTCAGGTAATACTACCCTACTCACTGCACTACGGAAAGCTTTACATAGACAGAGCGAGCCTCACATTCTCAAGAGCCGAGTTTAGCGTAAGTATGGACGACAAAAACAAGGCAACTCAGGCAATTCTTAAAAAGAAGCCTATGGGTATGGTTTTCAAACCGGAAGATGTCTCTTTCCTGGTTACCTATAAAACACGTGACGGTAAGAGCTATCTTAACTACATCCGCAGCGAGCTTCGCTTTAAGTGTGACTGGAAGAAGAGACTATTCTCCACAAACTACGCAATTGTTTCAGAAACAGTAATTACCGGAGGCAAAGGAGAGGTATCTGCAAAGATCCCTCATAAACTGGCCTTCCGGGAGAGTCAGTCACTCTCAGATAAAGTTAACAGTTTCTACGACGCCAACTTCTGGGAAGATTACAACATCATAGAGCCCGACGAGTCTCTTGAGTATGCCGTTAACAGATTAAAAAAGGAGAATCTCAAATAACCGAGTGATATCTTTCGTATATTTGAAAGTATGATAAACGATCTGTTGCTCATTAAAAAAGTTAAAGAGGGGGATATTAAAGCTTTCGAAATCCTGTTCCGGAAATACTATCCCCCTCTCTCTTATTATGCGGTTACCATTACCGGCTCAAGTGATGCAGCAGAAGATATTATCCAGGATCTGTTCTATGTTTTGTGGAGAGAGCGGGAACGGATTCAAATATTGAGCTCTTTGAAGAGTTACCTCTACAACGCTGTAAGAAACAGATCCCTTCAATATTGCGAAAGGAGAAAGCTAGACGAGAGATACCGAGGGAGCAATCTCAACATAAGCTCCCAGGCAACGGAGCCCGATTCCCTTAACGGGATTGAGTACAGGGAGCTGGAGCAGATAATTAAAAAGAGTCTCGAGAGGATGCCCTCCAGAAGAGTTGAGATTTTTCGAATGCACAGGTTTGGTAACCAAAAATACAGGGAGATTGCCCAGGCACTCTCCGTCTCGGTTAAGACTGTTGAGGCCGAGATGACAAAAGCACTTAAAGAGATAAGAAAAGAGATAGAACTACACACTTCAATATTATGATTTCTAAAAATATAAACAATAAAACAGATGCTGCCTGGAGCAAACTCCATAACAGATTGGAAAGTGAGGGGTTACTGGAGGTAAAGAGCGAGAGAAATATGATACGGGCATTTGCAAACTCTACGGCACTTCGTGTGGCTGCCGCACTGGTCATACTTATTGGTGCTACCCTCTATCTTACAGTTTGGAATAAAGGTTCAGAGACTCTTCTTTCGGTTCACAACTCCGAGGAGAGTTCTACAGTTGCAACAACCCTGGAAGATGGCTCAACCGTTTTTCTTGCAAAGAACACCACACTCTCATATCCAAAGCATTTCGATAAAGAGCGCAGAGAGGTTCGTCTTGAGGGTAATGCCTATTTTGAGATCTCCAAAAACCCTGCAAAACCCTTTATTGTAGAGACAGAACTTATTACTATAGAGGTATTGGGCACATCTTTCAATGTAACGGTATCGGATACTCCGATGCCATCTATTGCGGTAAACACAGGCAGGGTGAGCGTCACTTTAAAGAGTAACGGGCAGAGAGTAACACTCCTGGCAGGCGAGAGTGGGGTGGTTAGCTCCGGGTCATTAAAATCTATCCCCACAGAAGATTTCGAGCAGTTCCGGCTCTATATGAACCGCATACATTTTAAAGATGAAAAACTCTCAGATGTGGTGAGAATTATTAACAAAAACTCCCCGGAACTCACTATTGAACTTGCCCCGGGAATTCAAGAGCGTCTTATCACCGCCACCTTTGCGGGAAACTCTCCCGACACAATGGCTCAGCTTATTTGTGTTGCGCTCAATCTCAACTACACAGTGCAGCAGGGTAAGATTCTCATCCACGAATAACTGCAATATGTGAACAGAATGGGAAATCTCATAAAATCTCTGTTGATTGTGCTCCTGGCGGGAGTTTCGTTTATCTGCCAGAGAGCTATTGGAGCAGAGGTTATTGATCTCCCTGGCAGATTTCTTCAACAGCAGGACAATCTCCATCAGGACAATTTAAAAAGAGTTGTAACCATCACCAGAGGGCGGACAACAGTTTACCGCCTGCTAAGCAAGATTTCGGAACAGACCGGCCTGCTCTTTATTTACGACAGCAAAATTGTGGAGAATGATAGAAGAGTAGTTGTTGAGCCGGGGGAGTACCCACTTGAAGATGCGGTTAAAATAATCACAGGCAACAGAGATCTTAGAATAAAAATTGAGGAGAACTACATACTTCTCTATTTGCCCGATGCAGATAAAGCAGAGCCGGAGATTAAAAAGGGAGATGAGGCACCATCTGCAAATAACCAACCTCAAGAGGGTGGCCATTTTGCTATAAGCGGTGCAATAAAAGATCGTTTAACCGATGAGCCCATTGAGTTCGCAACAATAAGCGTTAACGACAAACCGTATGGTACAGTTTCAAATCTAAACGGTGAATTCATATTTACCCTTGCGGACTCTCTTCTGGATTCTCACATAAAGATCTCCCATCTGGGCTACCAGAGCCGTCTGTTCAAGGCTTCGCTTCTTGCCGGACAAAGGGCGACATTCTATCTGGATCAGAGGATAATCCCTCTTCAGGAGATAGTGGTGAGGGCAATAGACCCAACCAAAACAATCCGGGAGATGATGGCAGCCAGAGTTCGTAACTATAATAATGAACCCCTATACCTCACCGCCTTTTACAGAGAGGGCATAGAGTACAAAAACAACATTTCACTAAGCGAAGCGGTATTGAAAATCTATAAAACCGGAGTTGTTCAAGGAGCTAATAGCGAACAGGTTAAGATGCTTAAAATGCGTCGTTTGGCAAGCTCGCCGGAGAAGGACACTCTTGTAACGAAGATAAAATCTAGTATAAACTCCTCTCTACTTTTGGATCTTGTCAAAAACCTACCCGATTTTCTCCTGCCTCAGGCAAATCAGCAGTATGACTTCTCCCACACAGATATTACAGTTATTGACGACAGAAGGGTTTATGTAATCTCTTTTGAACAAAAGGAGGAGATTACCACTCCTCTTTATAAAGGAAAACTATATATAGATGCAGGGAATTGGGCTTTGACTCAGGCAAGGTTTGAGGTAAATCCCAAATATGTGGCAAAGGCCACAGACGATATTATTGTTAAACAGAGCCGCAAGGTTGAAATTATACCCGAGAGAGTTGAGTATATAGTCTCTTATAAGCCACATAACGGGGTATATACACTTAATCACGTAAGAGGTGATCTCACTTTTCGGGTAAGACCAAAGCGAAAGCTCTTCAGTTCCAACCTGCATGTATGGTTTGAGATGGTTAACTGTAAAACAGAGAGCACCAATGTAACCCCAATACCAAGAGAGGAGAGAATCTCCACCAGAGATATCTTCTCCGAGACAAGCTACTCATACGATAGAGAGTTCTGGGGTAACTTCAATGTAATTCTACCGGAAGAGAATTTAAAGGATTTTATTAAACGATATGCTTTTTAGAGATATATTTACTAAACCATTTTTAACACAAATCACCATATATTATGAAAAAAATAACGCCATTTATCGCTGCACTGGTTCTTGCGGCAGGCTGTAAAACGACAGATATGAAAATAGCTAACCAATCTGACTTTCCACCTCCTCCGGTAGCCGAGATAACACCTACAACCTTCAATGAGTTTGGTAACACCCGCATAGATAACTACTACTGGTTACGCGATAAGGAGAACCCGAAGGTAATTGACTATCTCAATGCAGAGAACGCATATACAGATAGTGTTATGAAATCTACAAAAGAGCTGCAGGAGAGAATATTCGGGGAGATAATGGGGAGAATAAAGGATACCGATGAGAGTTATCCGGTGCTGGAGAACGGCTATTACTACTATACCCGGACAGAGAGCGGCAAACAGTACAGGATATATTGCAGGAGAGAGGGATCTGTGGATGCTCCGGAGGAGATTGTCTTTGATGCCAATGTTATGGCAGAGGGGAAGCGTGCTTTTCGTTTCTCCGGTTACGTAGTTAGCCCCAATAACCAGATGGCTGCCTATGCATTCAACGAAACCGGCTCTTTTGCAGAGTCTACTATCAAATTCAAAAACCTTAAGACAGGTGAAGATCTTCCGGTAACTCTTGAGAAGGCCTCTTCATTCACCTGGGCAAACGACAATAAAACCCTCTTCTACACCGTCATAGACAACACCCTCAGGCCATACAGAGTATACCGTCACACCATCGGGTCAAAGAGCCCGGACCAACTTCTGTACGAGGAGAGTGATGCAAGATTTAACACATTTGTCTATAAAAGTAAGACCAATGACTTTATATTCATTGTAAGCAGCAGCACATCTACATCTGAATTCCGTTATCTGAGTGCCAATAGTCCGAATGGTAAATTTAATATTTTCCTGCCAAGGGTTCAAGGAGTGGACTACTCGGTTTCTCACCATAAAGAGTACTTCTTTATCAAATATAAAGACAGCACAAACATAAACGGAATGCTCTATACTGCTCCGCTTACAGGTTTCGAAGATAGGTCAAACTGGAAAATTTTCCTTGACCACGACCCTAAAGTGAGAATTGAACAGTTTGTTGTTTTAAAGAGCTATGTTGCAGTTGAGATAAAGGTAAACGGTCTGAATGAGATTAAACTGTTTGACCTCTCACAAGAATCTAAATCCGGCATCTCATTTCCGGAGCCGGTCTACACCGTTGCTTTGGGAGGAAACCCCGAGTATGATGCCAAAACCATAAGATATACTTATACCTCCCTAAACAGGCCATCTACACTTTACGAATACAATTTGGAGAGCGGCCAGAGCACAAAGCTTAAAGAGCAGGAGATCCCATCCGGCTTCAATCCGGATGACTATGTTGTGGAGCGTCTTTGGGCTAAAGCAGAGGATGGAGTTGAGGTACCAATGGCAATTGTATATAAAAAAGGGCTTAAAAAGAACAGTAAGAACCCTGCTCTGCTCTACTCCTATGGAAGCTACGGCTCCAGCTCCGATGTTTACTTTAGCGCATCTGCATATAGCCTTATAGACAGAGGGTTTATATATGCAATTGCTCAGATTCGGGGAGGTAGTGATTTGGGAGAACAGTGGTATGAAGATGGTAAACTACTTAAGAAGAAGAACACCTTTACAGATTTTATCGCCTGCGCACAGACGCTAGTAGAGCAGAAATACACCTCTCCTTCACTGCTTTCAGCAGCAGGAGGGAGTGCAGGTGGGCTTCTGGTGGGGGCTGTTGTAAATATGAGACCAAATCTGTTTAATACAATTGTTGCACAGGTACCTTTTGTGGATGTTATCAATACAATGCTGGATACATCTCTTCCACTCACAACTCAGGAGTACGAAGAGTGGGGCAATCCAAATATTGAAGAGTACTACAGATATATCCTCTCTTACTCTCCTTACGATAATGTCTCGGCAACAAACTACCCGAACATTCTTGCAACAGGAGGTCTAAACGACTCTCAGGTAGGGTTTCACGAACCAACAAAATGGGTGGCAAAACTTAGAGCGAACAAAACCGATAACAATATTGTTCTGCTCTATACCAATATGGACTCCGGACACGGCGGAGCCACCGGTCGCTATGACAGAATTAAAGAGACAGCATTTGAATGGGCATTTATTCTGGATAGGATCGGTATAAAAGAGTAGACAGTGAATGGCAATTAAGCTCCCTCCCACTCTCCCCGGCAAAGAGGCACATCTGAAAATGGCCCCTCAGCCAAGAGTTATTACACTAATTCAAGAGCAGGCTCCCCCTGCCCAGGCACGGGAGTCTGCTGTTTTAGTATTGCTCACCCCACCAAACCTTGCAGGCCGGGAGAACTTCTCAGCACAAGAGAGCATCACAGGCCGGGAGGATCTCCTGAATTGGGAGTTACTACTCATCCGTCGCAACACCTATGACGGAGTTCATTCGGGGCAAATTGCCTTCCCGGGAGGTAAACGGGACAATGAAGATCCCGATCTTATAACAACAGCCTGCAGAGAGGCATTCGAAGAGCTTGGTATCACACGGGATAGTTTCACAATTATTGGAGAGCTCTCAAAACTTTATGTACCTCCCAGCAACTTTACCATCTATCCTGTACTTGCTATCTCCACAGAGTCCATCTGTTACAAGCCAGACCCAAGAGAGGTTGCAGAGTATCTCACTGTTCCTCTTAATAGATTCAACCCAGCCTACTCAAAGATATGCAGAGTTCAGGCAGGCTCTTATCAGTGGGTAGATGCCCCCTGTTTTGTGATTGGGGAGCATACCGTATGGGGAGCAACAGCTATGATTATCTCCGAACTGTGGCAGAGCTTTGCCCCTACAGAGATGTTGAAGCTAAATTGATAAGATCTTTTACAAGCCCGTAAGTTTCGTCATCAAATCCCGTTTTGTAAGAGCGGGAGTTGCAGAGAATAACACAATTTATATTTGGCCCCATAACCCACATTGTGGCTGTGCCGGCTAGATTTCCGCCGTGATACCAGGAGTCCGGGTAATATGAGTGATTCATTCTCCAGCCCAGGGCATATCTGTTATATACCACAGATTGGGTTAGCATCATAGAACGGGTGGAGGGAGAGATAATGTCGGGGATTCCTGTTTTACCATCTACGTGAAAAAGCAACTTTAGCATCTCCTCTGTAGATGCAATTACCCCTCCGGCTGCAGCAATAACCTGCATCTCGTTTCCATATCCGTTTGCTCCATCCTGTGAGTAGTAGACAACCTCATCGGGCCTGCGCCCAGACTGATCTCCCCCAACGTGTACATTTGTCACTCCTGCCTGCAGTAACACCTCTTTAAGATACTGCTCGTAGCTCTTTCCCGAGAGCTTTTCGATTATCTTTCCCAGAACACCAAATCCCATATTATAGTATGAATAAAGCGAATCAGGCTTAATCTGAGCAGAGGTGAGCATATAGTTTATTCTCTCATCCAGAGTTTGTCCCTTAAAGCTGGATGTAAACATTGGGTCCGGGCTACTTGTCCATCCGCTGTTGTGTTCCAGAAAATTTCTTACAGATACCTTTGCCGCTTTTGCAGATATATTATTGGGAAACTCCTGGGCAAGAATACCCCCTGTTCCAAAAACTTTACTCTCTATGGTGAGTTTACCCTGCTCCATCAGCTTCATTATGCAAAGCGTAGTAAACTGTTTAGAGACACTTGCAAGGCGAAAAAGATGGTTCGGTTTTGTTCGCAGCTCCCCCTCTTTGATTGCAAATCCTAACCCCGATTTATAGACAATCTGCTCATTCTTTGATAGTGCAAAGGATATCCCCGGAATTGAATATTTATCCATAAATGCATAAACCAACCTGTCCAGCCGATAATCACCCACTTGAGTTACCACGCGGTACTCCTGATTTATTCCCGACTCCGACGTTACAACAATCCTTACGATACCGTTAAAATCCAGCACCGGTGGTGCTCCTGTAACTGCAGTTCCGTTTATTTTGATTGTGGCACCGGGAGATATTGTATAGGATGGCTTTAACGAACTAAGATTTGTCCCTGTCGGAACTGTCATATATACTGTTGCTGCAGAAAAATATGGGGTACAATCCTCTGTAAGCGAAGGGTTATCTCCCTTTTTAAAGATAAAGGTGGTGAGGTTATTATAGTCAGATTTCCCTGGAACAATTATTATATCCTCTTTTGAGCAAGATGCCACAAACAGAGATAGCAAGACAAAAGCTGCGAGCCTGGCAGCTATGCCGGAGAGAGAGCGGTTTTTCATTTAATTTTTAGTTTCTAAAGAGTTTATTTATAGATAGTAGTGAGTCATTAATTCCCCGACATCTCCAGCTCTACATCCTCAACTGTAATTGGTAGACGTTTAGAACCCAAAAGGCGGCAACCCTTTTCTGTAACAAGGACATCATCTTCAAGGCGTATTCCGCCAAAATTGTAGTAACCTTCCAATTTATCGAAGTTGATAAAGTTGCTGTTGGTACCTTCGCTCTTCCACTTCTCTATTAATGCAGGTATAAAGTAGCAACCCGGCTCAACAGTTATTACGTGACCCGGCTTAAGCTCTTTACCCATTCTAAGAGACCTGAGACCAAACTGGGTAGCCCTTATAAAATTATCGCTGTAACCTACAAAATTCTCACCTAAGTCCTCCATATCGTGAACATCGAGACCCATTTGATGGCCCAAACCGTGTGGCATAAAGAGAGCGTGTGCCCCGGCTGCAACAGCCTCGTCCACATCTCCTTTCATAAGGCCTATATTGATAAGCCCCTGTGCAAGTACTCGTACCGCAGCCAGGTGAACCTCTCTATAAGTTATGCCCGGCCTAATCATATCAATCGCCAGGTTATTGGCTGTAGAGACAATTGTGTATATGTCCCTCTGGCGGGATGTGAATTTACCTCCGCTTGGTAGGGTTCGTGTAAAGTCCGAAGCGTAGTGAGAGTTGGTCTCTGCACCTGCATCAATAACCAGAAGTCTGCCATCTGTAAGAATCTGATGATGGGAGTGGTTATGCAGTGTCTCTCCATTTTGAGAGAGAATAATTGGAAAAGATGGCATAGTTCCGTTTGAGATAGAGATCCCCTCCATAATTCCCACAAGCTCCTGCTCAACAATTCCTGGTTTAACCATCTTCATTGCGGTATAGTGCATCATATAGCCGATATTGGCAGCGTTGTCCATCTCCTCAATCTCACACCTCTCTTTAATCTCCCTTAAAGAGACTACCGCGCGAATCATATCTTGGGAAGCGCCCTCTTTAATAGCGGGAAAATCTATCCCCAACATCTTATTAATCGCTATTTTGATGTTATCCCTATATGGAGGCAAGTAGTGCACCTTTTTTGAAGATGATTTTATCTTTGCAATATACTCCTCCAGAGATGAATAGGGCAGTACCTTTTTTACACCAACCTGAGCTGCCTTATCTGTCATAGCCGGTTGAGGCCCCATCCAGATAATATCGTCAATACTAACATCATTCCCGAAAAGGATCTCTTCGCCACTATCTGCATCTATAACTGCTGCCAAATCTGGTTCGTCCAGTCCAAAAAAGTAGAGGAAGGAGGAGTCCTGCCTAAACCTGTAAGTATTGCTTGGGTAGTTCATACCAATATCTGAATTTCCCATAAAGAGCATTACACCGCTCTTAACCTTTTTAGCCAAATTAGCCCTTCTGTTTACATATACCTCTTTCGAAAACATACTCCTATTTATTTAATAATTATTCTAACAAAGATAATATTATATAAGATATAAAGAAAGAGGGCAACCCTTGCGGGTTACCCTCTTAGCAAACCAAATAATATACTTAAATCAGATTACTGCATGTCCCACCATACAGGAACCGAATAAATATCCACATCAAATGCTTTCGGGTTTGAGGCCCTTAGCATTGCAGAGTTGTAGTTCATCTCGTGAGTGATACCCATCATCCTTCTCATCCAGTAGCTATCCTGAGATTTTGCAGTTCCCGGAAGTTTTGTAGCACCGGTTGTTCCAAACTCAAACGGTCTGTCAAAGTCCGGATATACAACTCCAAAGTTTCCGATATTACCTGCAGAGTAGTTGAATCTTCTCATATCATTCCAGTTTTGCTGGGTAAGAGACATTGCAATATACTTCTGCTGCATAATCTTGGCCATTGTTAGTTGAGATGTTGTTTGAGCAACAGCTGCACTTGCAAGGAAGTTATCTATATCTGTTGTGCTCATTGGACTCTTGGCAGGGTTCTCGCTTCCTGTGTACTGAGCAAGTTTACTGTTCATAAGCTCCATATGGGCTCTGATACCTGCTTTGTAAGCTATAAGTGCATTAGGAAGATCTCCCTGACGGAAGTGAACCTCGGCTTTAATGAACATCATCTCGTGATATGTCATTATAAAGGTTGGAGATTCCGGTCTTGTGTAGAAGGTTCCTGTACTTAAAATAGTACCGTCAGTAGCTTTCCACAAGCTTTCGGTTGTGGTTGCACCTGTCATTGCGCAGAGTGATCTCACTCCTACATAAGCAGTATCTCCCAAACGGAGTGGGTTTGTAGAGTTGATGAAATACTTCTTGGTAGTAGTATTGAATGCCATTAGAAGAGGTCCTCCGCTCAGGCGGATATTGCTCTTATGAACATCAACTCCCTTAGTTCTTATAAAACCCTTCTTGAAGCTTGAGGTTGCAGGGTCCCAAACAAAATGGCTTTGACGGTAAGGCAGAATCTTAGCTGCTCTTGGGTCCTCAATGCCGCTACCTCCTGTAAATGTATTCTCGAGAAGATCTGTGTAATATTTGGTGAAACGGTTACCGTCGCTCCAGGCAGTTGTGTTAAACAGATAAGATGTCTTGAGAGGGTCACCGATAATAACGTCTCCTGTCATATCTGACAAATCGTTCACGTGGTGTATCACAGAACTTTGAGCATTATTTGAAGGGCCATTTGCAACTGCTGCAAGAATTTCGGTTGGACTGTAGATAGATTTTTTAGATAGGTTATTGAGCCAGCGGGCTTTCAAACCGTAGATCATCTTTATCCACTTTTGTACATCGCCTCCATTCCAGCTATCTCCCTTTGAAAGTGGAGTTGCTGTTGTTGGCTGTGTCTTCTGGAAATATGTCAATGCAAGGTCAAGTTCTGCCATACAACCCTCGAAGATGGTTTTGCCATCGTCATATTTAGGTGTTAGTGTAGAACCTAGAGCCTCGGTATACGGCATCTCTCCATACCAGTCCAGCATAAGCATAAAGCCCATTGCCCTTAGGGTATAGGCAGCACCTATATAGTGCCACGCCTCCTGTTTCTCTGCAGTAGCAATCATATCTCCTATGTTACTGCCGGCTCCAACAAACCATCCCTGATAAGGGGTTGTAGAGGATGCCTGTGCAGGGTTCCAAGCTGCCAGAAGACCGTTTGCAACGGTAGTTGAGTTTAGAGTAAGTGCTCCGGTAATTATTCCGGCACGCATACTTGCAGATCCGTAAGCATACTGATAGTGGTGCTGAATCCAGGGTAGTCTTGCATCTACAGATGCAACCAGGTTGGTAGGTGAGTTAGGGTTGACATTAATGTCAAGCCACTCTTCACAAGAACTTAAGCTTAATACCAGCAAAGAGATTAAACCAAGTTTAAATATATTCTTCATAATCATATTCTTATTAATATTTAACCCTTAGAATGTCAAATTAAGTCCCACAGACATTCCTGCTGTTGCCGGAACACCTGCGTAGTCTATACCTGCCGAGCTGGAACCGATAACTCCGGAACCTGCAACGCTGGTCTCGGGATCCATTCCCTTATAGTTGGTCAGCAACCATAGGTTTGTTCCCTGAAGAGTTACAGTAAGTCCCTTTATTATGTTCTGCTTTTTGATAATTTCCTGCGGAAGTGTATATGAGAGATAAACCGAGCGAAGACGCAGCCAGTTTGTCTTTGTGATATAGTTAGCAGTTTCAAGCGGATGAGACTGAGCCCAGTATTTTCTAATAATATCCGAACCATAGTTTTGAACCCCAGCAATTGTGTAAGACTCGTTTGCTTTATAGGTTACAGTCTTTGGCTCAAGAACCTGTGTAGCAGGGTTTAATGAAACTCCGGATACAGTGAGAGACTCTCTGTCCATAGACCTTTTGCTCATACCGGCCATAGTCATATAGTAATCTGTCCCGTTAAAGATATCTCCACCAACTCTTATATCCAGAAGGAATGAGAGGTTGAAGTTCTTATACTGGAAGCTGTTATTGAAACCACCTGTTAATGTTGCCTCTCTGTCACCTACCATTTTAGTTGTCAGGTTGTCACTCAATGGCATTCCTGTATTCCAGTCCATAATAACCTTACCTGCATCGTCTCTTCTCCAGGTAGATCCTGAAATTCCGAAGAATACTCCATTATTGAATGAAGCTGCCTTGGCATTACCATACTGAACATCAGTAACATAAAGCACATCCTGACCTGTTAGCAATCCCGAAACAGTTCCACGGTTTCCTGCAAGGTTAAGTGTCATATCCCAGGTGAAATTCTTGTTTTGAACAGGAATTGCATTAAGAGAGAGCTCCATACCTTTATTTACAATTCTTCCCACATTTACTGACAACAGAATGTAACCTGTTGACTGACCAAGACGAGGAGTCGTGATTTGGTTTTTACTCTCATTCTGGTAATATGTAAAGTCAAACCCGAGACGACCATTAAAGAAACGTGCCTCAAGCCCTGCCTCTATAGATTCTGTAATCTCAGGCATTAAGTATGGATTTCCACGAGTCCAGTTGTTTCCTACACCTGTTCCGGCAAGGAAAGTTCTTGGAGCCCAAAGTACTGTACTGGTAGCATAAGGAGATGTGTCTTTACCTACTCTTGCCCACGACCCTCTGATCTTTGCAAATGAGAGAACATCGTTTTTAGGAAGCAATTCCGAGAAGACAAGGCTACCACCAACAGATGGATAGAAATATGACCAATCCTCTTTTGGAAGAGTAGATGTCCAGTCATTTCTGCCGGTTACTGTAAGATAAGCGATGCTTTTATAAGATGCTCTAAACTCACCGTAAACCCCCATTAACCTTCTTTGAGAGAGGGTTGTCTGAGAAAACTTATCTACGTTATTGATGTTGCCAAAGCTATAGAAACCCGGTGTGATAAAGTTGTAACCGTGCATACCGTCGTTCTTAACTTTTGTATCTTCAATAGATTGCCCAATAAGTAAATTCAAATCAAAATCTGATATCTTCTTTTTGAAGTTCATCATCAGGTTAGATGATATATACTCATAATTGGTAGTTGCGTGGCTTAAACGACCGCCCTGATAAGTCTCCCTAACTGCTCCGCCCGGAGCGATAAAGGTGTACTCGAATTTGTTGTAGGTATCTATACCTGCTCTGTAGCTGATATCAAACCAATCTGTAACATTGAAAGATGCATTTATCGAACCTGTCAGACGTTTGTTCTCATCGTACATCTTGTTTTTATTGATAATCCAGTATGGGTTCTCAACATCTGAAGATAGTGGCTGAAGTCCTTCGAACATACGAAATTTTGTTCCATCTGCTTTAAGATATTTTGTGATATCCTCACTTCTAGCCCATCCGTAAAGCGCAGTCATTGCTCCATTTCCGCCGCCGCCCCAAAGACCGTCAGTGGTAAGGGTCTTATCTGTAAATGCAGATGAGTAGGCAACATTTGCTCCAACTGTAAACCTGCCAAATTTTTGGTCTCCGTTAAAACGGAATGTGTTTTTGCTAAATCCGGTCTCCTGAATAATACCCTCCTGGTCGAAACGAGAGGCAGATAGGAAGAATGTTCCATTTTTGGTACCTCCGGATACATTTACGCTGTTATCATAAACCATACCGCTTTGGAAGAAATCCTCAATATTGTTGTACATCTTATTGCTGCCGGAGAATTTATCTCCCCAGGACTGAGTTGTGTAGTCACTAAAGATACCAACCTGGTTGTACATACCTCTTTTATACATATCCTGCTGCTCGGGGAATCTATTCACCCAGCTGGTAGATAGTTTTGAACTGAAGGTTACCCTGGTTGCCCCCTCGGCACCCTTCTTAGTTGTAATTAAGATAACACCCGGGGCAGCTTTTGAACCATAAAGGGCAGTTGCTGCAGGACCTTTAAGAACAGACATATTCTCAATATCCTCCGGATTTATATCCATTATACGGTTACTGTTTGTGGTAGCACCTCTGGTAGCTCCGTCAAACCCGCTGTTACCTCCTATTGGAGTAGAGTTATCATAGATAATCCCGTCTACAACAAACAGAGGCTGGTTATCTCTCTCAAGAGATGTTCCCCCGCGAATTATGATCTGCGCACCCGCACCTGCAGAACCGCTGGATTGAGTAACATTAACCCCGGCAATCTTACCCGAAAGTGAGTTAAGAATGTTTGAGGTTTTGTTTTTTAGAATCTCGTCACTTTTAATATCCTGAACAGCATATCCAAGGGCCTTTCTCTCCCTCTTTATACCCAGAGCTGTTACTACCAGCTCATCTAAAAGAAGGGCATCCTCCTCCATTGTCAGGTTAATAATAGTTCTGTTGTTTATTGGAACCCTCTCTGTTTTCATACCAATGGCAGAAAATACAAGAACTGCGTTACCTGGAGCATTTATTGAAAAACTACCATCCAGTTCGGTTGCTGCACCTGTTCTGGTACCCTCCACCATAACGGAAACACCCATCAGTGGAAGATTAGTTTTGTCAATAACTTTCCCGGTAACCTTTATGTTCTGTGCAAACAGAGTTCCGGTTAACAGAACTAAGGCGAATACCGACAGCATAAAGCGCATACACCGTACGGTTAGTTTGTGTGAAACATACATAAATAAGATTTTTTAGGTTAACGATTAGTTGTTAAATGGTCTTTAATAGTTAGTATTTGGAATAGAATTTTTAAATTATATAATATATCGGAAGTTTCTGTATACTGTTTCAACAAAACTTTTACAATTTGTCAAGCCAGTGCTACAATTGGTGAGATGTAAAATTAGTATTATTATTTAATTATCCATAGACAAATTGCCAATTTTTTAGTGATAATATGTAAAAATTCAAGCAAATAATGAGATAGCCTTACAAATCAAAAGTGCAGACAAACTGGGCGAGATAAGAAAGTGTAATTATATTCTTAACGTTTAAAAGGAATCTTTAGACTCATACAATATATAGTGTAATATTCCTGTCCGGGAAAAACATTTTGACATTATAACAGCAGGAAAGCCAATCTCTCCTCGCTCTGTATAATATAAATCATAGTTGCCCTATTTTGTTTTTTGGTCAATAACAATATCGGCTATATCGGTGTCAGCTAAGGAAAACATTGGCTCCCGAAGAGGGAAGGGACCCGCCGTAGGTGGGGAGGATTTTCCGTGCTGATACCGTGAGCCATTGTTATTGACCACCTATTACACTAAAAAAGGGTGACCAAAAATATTGGTCACCCTTTTATTTAAAAACTACCAGACTAAACTACATTTGGTCTTTTTATATACCTAGCCTCTGCTTTAGGAACAACCTCGCCCGAGAATCTGCGGGTGGTACCTTTGGTCGGAATAACAATGACCTCGGCATATCCGCCACCATTTCTTAATTGAATCTCGATTCTGGCTGTTATTGCACTCCCTTTAACCTGCATCTCAATAAAAAGATTACCCTTTTTGTCCTCTTTTATGTTGAAACTGGTCGTCTCCGTCTTGTTGGTAAAACTATTACTGCAGATAATCATACCTTGCAGAAAAACATTTCCACCTTCAAAAGAGAGGAAGTTAGCATCGTCTGTGTTGGGCTCGGGTGTGCCATCGCTCTTCTCATAACTGTCGGGAACAATGACAAACTCTTTAGCCTCAATTGCAGCTTTCGCCTTTTCGAACTGTGCCAACCCTGCGGCCTCCTTCTCTGCCTTCTTGTTTTGAGCAGTGGCAACAGAGAGTGAGAGAGCCAGGATTAATATGGTAAACAGTACTCTTTTCATCTTCTACAGTTTAATTAACGGCAATTGTACTTATACGGATAGCCTGAGTTGCATTGTTGGTTCCCTCTTTTCCATTTACGTGGAAAATATAGTTAACCCCTTTGGTCAAAGAGTATCCTGTAACTGTATGTGCTGTTTTAACTGTGGCAGATGTGGTTGCAAAGTGTGTCAACTGCTGTCCGTTAGCATCAAAAAGTGCAAATACCATAGATGACTCTGTACCAGACCAAACAGTAATACCTTTTCTGTCCAGCTTATAAGGCAAATAGTCTGAGGCCTCCTTATAGTTTGCAGTAGCTATATCTATATAGGTTGTAACTCCTCCAACAACTCTTACCCCTTTAAGAGTAAGCCTGCCAAATGGTGTAACACCGTCTGCCTTATGGAAAAGGTTTACAAAACGGATATAGGTAAGGGTATCATTCCAGGGGTGTCCTGTGGCATATACCTCCGGGTCTTGTACCAATAGTGGCGGCTGAGTCTCCTGATAAATAAAGGCACTCCATTTCCCTTTGGTGATTGTAAAGGTGTTTGTGTATGCCACAACATCCATAGTTGCAGATTTGAAGGCATCTACCTTAACAGAACCAACAGGAACCCTGTGGTACTTGGCAATACTGTTTGGCAGGATGCTTCCAAGTGTTGTCCCTATTTGTGAGTAGAGCATATCGTTATACTTTAGACGAGTAATGTTGTGAGTTGCAGATGCCACCAGCGGCAGGTCATAAACCAGTCTAATCTGCGCTTGTTTGTTCTCGTCCAGATCTGTAGATACGTATGTGATTACATTTTTCTCGCAAGAGTAAAGTAAAAACAACGAGAGTACAGATATTATTGATAATATTTTTTTCATCTTCAATTGTTTTAATAGTTCATTACTAATTACCAGGTTGTGCAAACCATACTATAGAGGTGTGGTAGTTATCGGCATCACCGGCAATCGGCGTCAGTTTCTTTAGAGAGCCAAGGTTCCACATATACTCCGAGTTATAACGAGGACGCAGGCGGTAACAAGGCGCTCCGTAGTTCCAGGCTGCAAACTTCTGCCTTCTGTTGATTACATCTGAAGGAGGAAGATAGAACCCTTTGTAGATTCTGGTTGCGTCGGTGTTAAGTTTATGATAAACCACATCTGTAGTGTATGAGGTTCCTGTAACAGGAACTCCGCCGGCACCAAGAACAAGGTCGTAGTGATATCTTCTTAGGTCATTCCAGGTGTCTAAGCTCCAAGGATACATCGATACATATTTTTGCATCATAATATGAGAGAGCGAGAAGTCGTTCAGTGGGAGAGCGTTAACAAACTTACTGTTCATATACTCTGCTGCCAGCACATTGAACCTTGCCACACCAATCTTATCACCTATAACAGATGTCTGTTTGTTGGCTGCATTTTTAACCGGTGTTCCGGGAACTATAAAGCTTTTAACAAAGTCCATATGACCGCTTACCCCAAGTTTGAATGCCTCAAATGCAGGGGCTTTTTGTCCCTTGCGGAATAGAGCCTCTGCCTTGATAAGTTGAATCTCTGCATAGGTTGTCAAAGGGAACCTGGCATCATCTCTAAAGAGCCATCTCCCCTTTCCTGCACTTGCCTCGGTAGGTGAAGCAGTACCTCCCCAAAACGATGTATGAACCCCAAAGTTCTGTCTTGTACCAACAAAATTAAATGTACCTTTTTTGATATCATTTTGATTTGCAGGCATTGTATCCCTAGAACCGAACATCAAAATTGTACGAGGGTCCAGAGTTGCTGTATCTGTGATGATCTGCTTCTCTAACAGACCTTCAATAGCTCCTGAAGCATTGTAGTTAGGGATAGTACCTGTCATAACCTGAACCATATAGTCCGACTGAGTGTAGGTAAAAGCCATATTAGCCCTGAGTACACCAATGAAGTTTGTGTTATTAGAGATACCTGTTGCATCAAAACGGAAAGAAGCATCATCTGCAGCGCTTGAGAAAGAGAGATCTGCGCAAGCTATTGCAGAGTCAAGATACTTCGCATCCTTCATAGACATTGCAATGTAGTTTCTTGCCAGAGTTGCATAGGCAAACTTCTTCCATTTAGCTACATTACCTGCATAGATAAGGTCATTTGTTGCCAGAGTTGGGTAAACATTTTTATCCTGTTTGTCAAACTCGGCAATTGCCTCTCTTGCCCATTTTCTAACCTGAGCAAATGCATAATCCTGAGTGTCGTAGCTGTGTGCAAGAAGCCCCGGAACAAATGCATCCTTAACAGGCAGGTCGCCGTGAAGTGATGCAAGAAGGTGCCAGGAGTAGGCTTTGATTGCAAGTCCCATACCGGCAAGAGTAAACTCCTCCCGTGCGCGACCATCATCAATGATGTGCTCAATATTCTTGCCCTGAAGCCAGTATACAAACCTCCAGGCCTCACCGCCGGCATCACTACCGCTGTAATAACTGTGAAGGCCAAAAACGCCAGAGTATCCGCCACCTCCAAAGTACTGCATCATCGGAGCCAGAGCCCTTATGTCAAAGGCAATTCCTTCGTATGCCGCAATAGTTGGTGCAAGCCTTAAAATTGGTACTACCCAGTCCGGCGCGTCTACATTCTTATTAACATCCAGCCACTTGGTACAAGAGGTACCTATGACGAGAAATAGTGTTAATGATATTAATATTTTTCTCATTTCTAAATCAATTAAAAGGTTATGTTTACACCAAATGACAGACCCCGTGGAGCGGCAATTGCCATCATGTCAAAACCAACACCACCTGTTCCGCCTAATGACGCAGAGTTTGAGTTACCCACAACATCAATACCGGAGTAGTTTGTCCACACAAATAGGTCGGTACCTGTTGCAAAAACAGAGGCCGCAGAGATAACTCCTTTGGTAGCTTTTGCAAGCCACTTTCTGTCTACGTTGTAGTTAAGACGAACCTCACCTAATCTAAGGTAGTTAACGCCTGTCTCAATCCAGTTAGGGTCTGCACCTGCATATCCATACTGAAGATCGCCAAGTTTTACAGCTATATTGTTGATTGTAGGAGTTTCCGTATTTTGGTTCCCATCATTCAAAACGCCGTCAAATACTACCGGGGCTGCTTTTCTCATCGCTACAGACTCCATACTATATCCATTTATCATCATCAGACGTTTTGTTCCGTTAACCATAGTTGCTCCCAAACGTCCGTCCAATAGGGCAGATATAGAGAAAGCTTTGTATTTAAGAGTTGTCATAAATCCGAATTTAAGATCCGGTTCACGATTACCTAATACAGTCCAGGCACCCGAAGTTAAAGGAAGACCGGAAGATGGGTCAATCAAAACCTGACCGTTTGCATTCTTCTGGAAGTCGTTACCTGTTATTGAGGTGATAGGGAAGCCTACTTTAATACCATTTCTAATGTTTCCTGAAACCCAGGTATATGGGTTGTAGTACTCGGTTACATTCTCCGGAAGAGATTCTACATTACTCCAGTTTTTGCTCCAGTTAACCGAAACATTCCAGATAAAATCACGGTTCTTAATGATATCTCCGCCGATTCTCATCTCAACCCCGCTGGTCTTAAACGAACCAACATTCATATTGTTAAGAACGAAACCGGTAGCATAACTCATACGGAAACTTGTGATAATCTGATCTTCTGATAGTGTGTTGTAGTAAGCAACGTCAAAATCCAGACGATTACGGAAGAGACGTCCCTCCAGACCTACCTCCCAAGCGGTATTCATCTCCGGCCTTAGGCTAAGGTTTGGACCTGTAAAGCCGTAACGATAACCTCCTGCAGTTGTAGATGTTGTCTCAAGAGCAGGGTAGATAGAGAGCGGTGGTGCATCTTTACCAACCTGTGCTAGGGAACCCCTTACTTTAAGGTAACTGAAGGTCTCAGACCTTGTCTTGAAGAAAGGAAGATCCGATACAATAAAGCTGGCCTCAACTCCCGGATAGAAGTACCTGTTATTATCCATTGGAAGTGTAGATGACCAGTCATTTCTAGCTCTGAAAGTAAGGAATGCCATATTGTTGTATGACATCTCAAATGCTCCGGAGATAGCCTGAAGCCTTCTTTTAAAGTCATTCGTTCTGGAAACCAGAGTGGTTATATCGCAGTTTGCAATTGATTGAAACTCTCTTACAAGGAACTTCTCACCTTTTACAGAGAGAGTTTTGTTTGCATTCTCCTGTTGGTGATAACCAACCTGAATATTTGCAGAGAACTTACCAATATCTTTTTTGTAAGATGCAAGAATATTGATTGAAGGGTTGCTGGCAGCTACCCTCGCCTCATCATAAGATCCTGTGCCACCTCTGTTGTATGACCAATCCGGATGACGAACAATCTTAATTGATGTGTTGCTTATATCCATACCTACCTGACCGCGGATTAAGAAATCTTTAAACGGAGTGAAGTTTAGAGCGAGATTAGTGATAAAACGCTCGTTTTCATCGTAGTTTACGTTCTTATTAAGGTCAAAATAAGGGTTAAGAATATCTCCGTCAGAATATCTGTTCGGGTAGCGAATCTGACCGGCTTCGTTAAGATAAACCCTCATATCGTCTGTAAGAGGCCATATCATTGTTCTCTCAAGGGGACCGCCGGAACCCTTACCAACCTTACTATTGGTTGTTGAGGCGTACTGAAGTGAAGTCTCAATATTGAGCCAGTTGTTCAGTTTGGCTGTACCGGAAACTGTAACGTTAGTACGGGTATAGTCCGATGTCGGAACGATACCTGTTTGATTTGTGGTACTTGCTGCAGAACGGAAGGTCATAAACTCGTTTCCAGCCTCAAAAGCGACGTTATGTCTTTGAGTTATACCGGTCTGGAAGAAGTTCTTAAGGTTATCATACAACTTTGTTCCCGGCTCATAAGGTGCACCATACTTTCTTGTCGTATAGTAATTGGTAACACCATACATACCGTTATCGAACTCAGTCTGAAGCTCAGGATATCTGTATGCTTTGTCAAAACGGAACAGGTTGCTGTAAGTTACAACTCCTTTACCTTTTTTACCTTTTTTAGTTGTTATGATGATAGCACCGTTAGATGCATCACTTCCGTAAAGAGCAGCTGCTGCAGCTCCTTTAAGGATTGTCATACTCTCTATGTCCTCCGGATTGATGTCAGAACCGCGGTTTGAGAAGTCAAGGTTACGGTCTGCAACAGTCTCACTTCCGCCTGTTCTAACCGCAAGGTTTCCAACAGGGTTAAAAGTTGAGTTGTTCATAGGAATACCATCTATTACATACAACGGGTTGTTATTACCCGAGATAGATGTTGCTCCGCGGATAAGGACTGAGCTGGATGCTCCCGGAGTACCTGTAGAGTTGGTGATCTGAACCCCTGATACACGACCCTGTAGGGCAGTTACAAAGTTTTCACGACCAGATTCTGCAATCTCGGCGCCTCTAACGCTTTCGACTGCTCCTCCAACTGCACGGGCAGCTCTCTTAACACCGAACTCACCGACAACAACAGCCTCTTCCAGTAAAAGAGCATCTTCGCGAAGCTCAACTCTGATAGATGTCCTGTTTCTAACCTGAATTGTCTGTTTTTCATAGCCAATTGCAGATATTTCCAGAACTGCGTTGCCCGGGATGTTGAGAACAAATTTTCCATCAAGGTCGGCAGCGACACCCGTACGGGTACCCTGAACCAGAACGTTTGCACCAATGACAGGTTGCCCATTATCATCGGTAACTAGCCCGGAAACCTTGATGTTCTGTGCCCAGATAGTGCCTGCGAAAAGCAAAAGGGCGAAAACCAACAGGACTTTACGTCCTATACGGTCTCTCTTTCTTGAAACATGCATGAGTTAAAAATTTTAGGTTAATAATTGAATTTTTGTGTGGTTATTTTTTCATAGTAATTCGAACTATAATACGCAAAAATAGTAAAAAAAAGGATAGAAGCTTAAATTTTACATACAAAATCCCTCTGTAAGTTATAAATTATATCAATTTTTTAATAAGTCGGTATATAAATGTAGGAGCAGAGGATAATATACTAAGATAATAAAGAGTATTTATACAGATTGAAATAGTACGAAATTGTTATCCAATAATGGATTCCTTTAACAATTTTGACAAAACCTCTCCATTACCATTAAGAATCGCAACTTCGATAGGGAGTGAGAAGATCCTTTTTCTGGTTTCGCTATTGAGCCTTG
>JAUYTH010000016.1 GCA_030695165.1 Bacteroidales bacterium | reverse complement strand
CTAACCGCTTCGACCATAAGTTTTTGTGCCGCTTCATTGTCCGGAACCATTATAGCAGCTCCTTTTTCAACCAGGGCCATAGCATTGTGCCTCTGATGATCTTCGGCTACATTTGGGGAGGGAACAAATATGGTTGCTTTGGCAGCGATACAGAGTTCCGAAATGGTTCCGGCTCCGGCGCGTGAGATCACAAGATCTGCTGCAGCAAAAGCAAGCTCCATCTCTTTTATGAATTCAAAACATTTTACAAAATCTCTTGGGTTTTTTTCATTAAATAGCTCTATCTCTTTGTAGTAAAACTTGCCACACTGCCATATTAAGTTAATATCCTCAGAAACTCTCTGTTCTATCCAGCTTTTTACACAACTGTTTAGTGTTCCTGCGCCCAGACTTCCTCCCAGAATCAGAATAGTTCTTTTACCCTCATCCAGATTAAAGTATTTGTAAGCTCTCTCTCTCATCTCACCGGTTGCTCTCTCTATCCCTTTTCTTACCGGATTTCCTGTAAGTTTAATTCTATTTGCAGGAAAGAATCTCTCCATATTGGGGTATGCCACACATACCGATTTTGCCCCTCTTCCCAGAATCCTATTGGTAACTCCGGCAAAAGAGTTCTGCTCCTGAATAACGTATGGAACACCCTTTACAGATGCCATCAATAAAAGTGGAGCGCTGGCATAACCACCAACACCGACAGCAACGTCCGGACGGAATCTCTTAATTATCCCGGATGCCATTCCAAGACTTTTTATTAATTTAAAGGGGAGTTTAAGATTATCTGCACTGAGGCTCCTCTTAAGACCGGCTACCGGAAGCCCGACAATCTCATAACCTGCAGATGGTACCCTCTCCATCTCCATTCTGCCCAGTGCACCAACAAAAAGAATCTCACAATGGGGAACCATAACTTTAAGGGCATTTGCAATGGAGATAGCAGGGAAGATATGTCCCCCTGTTCCTCCTCCACTAACTATTACCCTTAACTCTTTATTCATTGCTCATTTTTTTTATAAGAGACCATTTTTACTGTCAGATTCGTTGTTACCCTCATTAAGGGGCACCTCTTCTTTACTCTTTACATTTTCTACAGTGCGGCTCACAGAGAGTATCATTCCAAAAGCCCCGCTCATAATTATCAGAGATGTACCTCCAAGGCTTATAAGTGGCAGAGTGTGACCGGTTACCGGGAGTAACCCAACATTTACGCATATGTGGAGCAGCGCCTGGGAGGTAATCAGAATCGAGAGTCCGATAACCATCATAGAGGAGAATGTGGTTGTACAGGATTTGGAGAGCATTATACACCTGGTAAAGAACCAGACATATAGCATCAGTACAACCAGACCTCCGAGGAATCCCCACTCCTCAATAATTATTGCGTATATAAAATCTGAATATGGGTGAGGAAGGAGATTTCTCTGAGTGCTGTTGCCCGGCCCTTTCCCGAATACACCAACTGAGGCGACTGCAATCTTTGCCATATCTGCCTGGAAAGTTTTATCCATAAGTCTTTGTTTCTCGGCAGGAGAGAGATCTTCGTGAATTTCCTGTTCTGTTGCGAAGTTTTTAATACGGTTGAATGCTGTCTCTACCCTTGGAAAGATTCCGAAAGAGAGGTTGAGCAGAACAACCAAAACCAAAACGCCAAAGGCTATTCCGGCTGTTTTAAAGAGATGGCTCCATTTTATACCTGCAATTATAAACATAAGAAAGGCCACTGCGCTCAGCAAAATTGCTGTAGATATACTGCCATAGAGTATAAGGACGACGACAACACTAACAGGGGAGACTACCCACCAGAAAAACTCTTTGAAATTCTCAAAGGTAAACCGTTCAAGAATTTTACTCAGATATAGAATCACTGCAATCTTGGCAATCTCTGCAGGTTGAAAGGAGACACCGAATATTCTGATCCACCTTTCGGCTTCATTGTATTTATTCCCGAAAAAAAGTGTAGCAACAAGCAGCCCGATGCTGATTATAATCCCGAAATAGGAGAGCATCCTGTACCACCCCAGTGGGATTTTATAACAGATATATAGAGCAGTAAGACCAAAGACTACAAACCTCATCTGTTTAAAGAGAAAGTCAACTGTGCTTCTGTTCTCTTTAAAGGCAAGTGCACTGCTTGAGGAGTATACCGCAGCAATAGATATCATAGACAACATAAATACAATGATCCATATTGCCTTATCTCCTTTGAGCTTGTGAATAATAGATTCTTTTGCCTCCATTGTATCTTAGAGATTTCTTATAGCCTCTTTAAATTTATCTCCTCTCTCCTCAAAGTTTTTAAATAGGTCAAAGCTTGCACAGGCAGGAGAGAGAAGTACTGTTTCACCCGATTTTGCAACTCTGTAAGCAATATTTACAGCCTCTTCTGCAGATGTAACGTCATAAATCTCCTCTACTTTGTCTTCAAAATCTCTGTGTAACTTTGAGTTGTCTACACCGAGGCATATAATTACCCTTACACGCTCATTTACAAGTTCGAAAAGAGGTTCGTAATCATTTCCCTTATCTTTCCCGCCGGCTATCCACACCACTGGAGTGTTTACACTCTCCAGAGCGTACCAGGTTGAGTTCACATTGGTGGCTTTCGAGTCATTTATATAGAGTACGTTTTTAACCTTTAAAACTTTCTCCATACGATGCTCAACACCTTTAAAGCTTGAGAGACTCTCGCGAAGTATTTCATTATCAATATTGAGAACTTTACCGGTAATGGCTGCTGCCATTGAGTTGTAAATGTTATGCTTACCTTG
>JAUYTH010000009.1 GCA_030695165.1 Bacteroidales bacterium | reverse complement strand
TTATGATATCTCTTATACTCTTTGCGAAATCTTCGTAGAAGTCAGATATAAGATGATCTATAATTTCGACTTTTGAGAGTTGTGTCTGCACTATTCTGAGAGTTATTATTGATCAGTTTGTGATACTCTTGAAAAGAGTACTGCTAATATAGTTATTTTTAAAATTGATAAAGAGATGAAAATTGCTATTTCAACAAAAACAATGATTAGATGTTATATAGTGTAATAATTTTATTATATAAACCAATTTTGTACAAGATGTTTAATGAATATAATCCGTTAAAAAAGGCTATGTTTCAGGTGATTGATAACGATGGAAAGGTTATCAACAAGAGATGGATGCCCCAAATAAGCGACACTCGGCTGCTTAAAATTTATAAAGATATGCTCTTTGCCAGAGTAGCAGACTTGCAGATAGTATCGTATCAGAGACAGGGTAGAATTTTTACCTATCCTCCCAACTACGGGCAGGAGGCTATTGCAGCAGCAGCAGGCGCACTCATTCAGGATAACGACTGGATGGTACCCGCATTCAGAGAGATGGGAACAATGCTTGCTAAGGGTGTAACCCTTAAAGAGCTTTTTCTCTACTTTATGGGCTACGAAGACGGCTCAAAGTTTGAGAATGCAAAGTTTACTCTGCCAATTAGCGTTCCCATTGCATCACAGCTCTTGCACGCTGCCGGAATTGGCTATGCAGTTAAATATAACAATGAGGATAAAGTAATTTATGCTTTTGTGGGTGACGGTGGAACATCTGAGGGCGATTTCCACGAAGCTGTAAACTTTGCAGGTGTCTGGAAGGTTCCTGTAATATTTATTATTCAGAACAACCAGTACGGGATATCTACACCTACAAAGATGCAGACCGCTTCTGACTCTTTGGCAATAAAAGCAGTAGCCTATGGAGTTAAAGGTATTCAGGTAGATGGAAACGATCTTTTTGCAATGTACAAAGCAATAGAAGAATCTGTTAAAGTTTGTCGCAATGGCGAAGGTCCTGTTCTTATAGAGGCAGTTACCTATCGTAAAGGTGCGCATACAACATCGGATGACCCTACAAAGTATCGTACTAAAGAGGAGGAGCAGGAGTGGGATGAGAGAGATCCTATGAAAAGGTTAAAGTCTTATCTTATAGCAAATAAGCTGTGGAGTGAGAAGGAGGAGGATAAGATTATTCCTCAGTTTAAAGAGGAGGTAGACAGACAGTTTATAGAGGCAGAGAATTATGGCCCCTACCCTAAGGAAGATGTTTTCAAATACCTCTACGCAGAGATGCCGGATGATCTTCACGATCAGGAGCGTCAGTACGACAGATTCCTTCAGTGGAAAGCGACTAAGGTTAAGTAATTTACATTAATGGAGATTTAAGATGAAAATAATGAATATGGTCAATGCAATAAATGATGCATTGGATATTAAGTTGGCAGAAGACAAAAGTGTTATTGTATATGGTGAGGATGTAGGTGTCGAGGGTGGTGTTTTCAGGGTAACAGAGGGGCTACAGCAAAAATATGGCGCAAGTCGAGTTTTTGACAGTCCACTGGCCGAATCCGGAATAGTTGGAACTGCAGTGGGAATGGCTGTTGCCGGTCTTAGACCTGTTGTAGAGATGCAGTTTTGTGGTTTTATTTACCCGGCATTCAATCAGATAATTAGCCACGCATCAAGAATGAGAAATCGTTCCAGGGGAAAATTTGAGACT
Source organism: Bacteroidales bacterium (assembly GCA_030695165.1). GTDB lineage: Bacteria > Bacteroidota > Bacteroidia > Bacteroidales > UBA932 > Bact-08. The sequence goes on along the minus strand of JAUYTH010000009.1, from coordinate 5,480 downwards.
CCTATGGTTATTAGAATGCCTTACGGTGGAGGAATAAACGCCTTGGAGCATCATAGTGAGAGTATGGAGACAATTTTCGGACACATACCGGGACTCAAGGTTGTGGTACCATCAACTCCGCACGATGCTAAGGGTATGCTCATAGCAGCTATCGAAAGCAACGATACTATTCTTTTTATGGAGCCTAAAAGAATATACAGGGCCATCAAACAGGAGGTTGATGAGGGTAAATTCACAATCCCGCTTGGAAAGGCAAATATATTGACACAGGGAACAGACGTTACCGTTGTTGCCTATGGGGCTATGGTAAGAGAGGTTCAGAAGGCAATGGTTATGGCCAAGGAGGCAGGTATTAGCGTTGAACTTATAGATTTGAGATCTATTTACCCAATAGACAGAGAGACTATATCAAAATCAGTTAAGAAAACCGGGCGAATCATTACTGTTACAGAGGGTCCACGCACTTACGGAGTTGGATCTGAGATAAGTCAGATTGCAATTGAAGAGGCATTCCTCAATTTAGAGGCACCTCCTTCAAGAGTATCCGGTTTTGATGTGATAGTCCCTCTTCCAAAGGGTGAACATCACTTTATTCAGGATCCATATAAGATCTTTTATGAAATAGAGAGAATTGTAAAATATTAAAATTATGAGATATATATTTAAATTTCCGGATATTGGAGAGGGTCTCGAAGAGGGAACTATTGTAGAGTGGCACGTTGAGAAGGGACAATCTGTAAAGATGGGAGATAACCTTGTTACAATGGAGACAGATAAGGTTGTGACTGGTATACCTTCACCCAGAGATGGTGTTATAGCTGCAAAATTCGGTAAAGTAGGCGAGATAATTCACGTTGGATCTGCATTGGTGGAGATTGATATAGCAGGAGTTGAAGGAGAAGCAGCTGTAGAGGAGGCGAGAAAACCAGAATCTGAAAAGAGTTTTGTTGAGGCAGTTGAGGAAGAGGGTGCTGGGGTGGTAGGAACTCTTGAAATAGCCGGTAACAGTATGGTACTATCTGCAAGCAGGGAGGGAATTACTTCCGAAAAATCGGGAGTTACAAAAGAGAGAAAGGTGCTTGCTACACCTGTCGCGCGTGCTGTTGCCAAAGAGATGTCTATTGATATAAACAGGGTTAACGGTACCGGTCCGGGAGGCAGAGTTACAAAAGAGGATATACTTAATTTTACTAAGGAGAGTTCGAAAGCGAATCCTATCTCATCCGCTCCTGTTGAGTTCTCAAAACAGAGCGCACCACAGAGAAGAGTAGAGATTGAACCACTATCACAAATACGAAAGACTATTGCTAAGAATATGTTGCAAAGCAAACATAATGCTGCTCATATGACTGTATTTGAAGAGGTTGAAATATCAGAATTGGAGAGAATAAGAGGTAAGTACAAAGAGATAATGCAAAAAGAGGGGGTAAAACTTACCTATCTTGCCTTTATTGTAAAAGCGACAGCTATGGCTCTTAAAAAATTCAAAGCGCTCAATTCCGAAATGGATAACGAAGGAGGAAATATCATATACAAAAGGTACTATAACATCGGTATTGCAGCAGATACAGAGAAAGGTCTGGTGGTTCCGGTCATTAGAGATGCAGATAAACTCTCTGTTAAGGAGATAGCTAAAGAGATTATAGTTCTTTCAGATAAGGCAAGAGACGGCAAGCTGACTCTGGATGATATGAAAGACGGGACATTCACTATAACCAGCTATGGAAGTATTGGAGGCCTCTTTGCCGTGCCTGTTATTAACTACCCTCAGGCAGGTATTCTTGGTGTCGGAAGAATTAATAAAAAACCGGTAGTTAAAGATGACTCAATTGTTGTAGGATTAGTTCTACCCTTATCATTGAGTGTAGATCACAGAATTGCAGATGGAGGCGAGACTGCCAGGTTTATTAATGCAATAATGGGCTATCTGTCAGATCCTGTTTCATTACTTATGGACTAATAATATAAGGATATAAATTATGTATGATTTAATTATAATAGGATCCGGTCCGGCGGGATATGTAGCTGCGATAAGAGCCGGTCAGGTTGGTCTAAAGACTGCAATAATTGAGAGAGATCATATCGGAGGTATGTGTCTTAATTGGGGATGTATTCCCTCAAAATCAATTATGGAGAGTGTAAAGCTCTACCAGAGAATCTACAAGGATGCTTCACGTTTCGGAATTGACGGCATAGATAAAAAAGCAATCTCATTTAACTGGAACAAAGCTGTTAAAAGATCTGACGGAATTATTAAGAAACTCACAACAGGAGTTGAATTTCTTTTGAAGAAGAATGGAGTGGAGATAATTTCGGCTCAGGCAAAAATTGTCTCTGCAAACTCTGTGCTTGCAGATAACAGGTTGATAGAGGCTAAAAATATTATAATTGCTACCGGCTCTGGTTCGCCTAAAATTGATACCGGCCACCCATCGCTTATCGTGGAACCTAGCACCCTTTTTACCGAGAGAGAGATTCCTGCAAACATTGTAATCGTGGGTAAATCACCAATAGCAGTTGAGCTTGCTCAAATCTTCAGTATGATGGAGAGGAGTGTAACAGTTGTTTCTGATAGCGATGGAATTATGCCTAAAGCAGACCCTTACATAAGCAATTTTATTCTTAACAAGCTAAAAAAAGAGAGGATAAAATTTTTCTATGGCAGAGAGATAACTACTACAGATGGTGTGTGGTCAGAAGGGAAATTGAATATTGGAGGAGAGGAGATTGCTTGTGACCTTATTGTGAATGCACGTGACAGAAAGGGGAATATTATCGGTTCAGATATTGAAATTGATACAGATAATGGATATATATCTGTGGATGAAAATTTTGAAACCTCAGTTAAGGGCATTTTTGCTGTAGGGGATGTCAACGGAATAAGTATGTATGCTCACGTAGGATCTGCGCAGGGTCTTAATGTGGTAAACAGGATTAAAGGGATAGACAAAAAACTCGATATTCACAAACTACCGATGAATATGTACACAGTTCCGGAAGCTGCTCAAATAGGTCTTACAGAACAACAGATAAAGGATGCCGGCTACGACTATAAATCCAGTGAATTTCCTCTTTCTGCAAATGGTAAGGCGCAAACAGAGGGCTCTGCAGAGGGTTTTGTAAGGATTCTCTCCGAAACAAAATACGGAGAGGTTTTAGGTGTCCAGATTATAGCACCTAATGCAACAGATATGATAAATGAGGCAAGTGCATATATGCAACTTGAGTCTACTGTTTACGATATTGCACAAACAGTACACACCCACCCTACTGTATCAGAAGTGTTTATGGAGGCGGGATTTGAAGCGGTAGATATGGCTATTCATAAATAACTTTTTAGATGTCTCAACTAACTTCATCTCAAGTTGAATACGACCTTCCAGATATTCAGGTAATGAATTCAAGGTTGGATTTTGCTTTTCAGACCTGGCAACCGGATGCTGTTTACATTGTTCTGGGGAGGTCCAACAGCGCAGAAAGAGCCGTCTATGTTGATTTAGCAGAAAAAGATGGAGTAAGAATAGTAAAGCGGCCGTCAGGGGGGGAGAGCGTAGTTCTGACTCCCTCTATGATGGTTTTTTCATCAAAATTTTTACTAAAAAAAGAGAGTAGTCCTGCAACTATTTTTAAGATGGTAAACACAAGTTTGATAGACTCCCTCTCTACTGCCGGAATTAAAAACCTATCATCAAAAGGGATATCGGATTTGACAATAAATGATAAAAAGATATTGGGCTCATCTATGTACCTTAAAAACAATTATCTCTTCTATCACGCGGTTTTAAATATAAGCGAAGATGTCTCCATTATTTCTAAATATCTGAAACACCCTTCAAAAGAGCCTGACTACAGGCAGGGAAGAGTGCATAAAGAGTTTATTACCTCACTACATAATGAGGGTTATATTATTGACTACAAGCTATTAGAGATTTATATAGAGAGAGCTTTCCAAAACCTTTATTCATTAATTAGTGGGAATATCAATTAATTGACTTAACTTCGCCGGATATTTCTACAAAGCCGTTGTTTAAATCACATCGTTTTGTGAAAGACAATTTAACAACGCATCATTCATCGTAAATTTATTTAATGACATTTAACGAATTACAAATTATCGAGCCTATCCTAAAGGCCTTGATAAATGAGGGATATACTATCCCCACACCAATCCAGGAACAGGCAATACCAATCCTGCTAAAAGGGCGCGACATTTTAGGCTGTGCTCAAACAGGAACAGGCAAGACTGCCGCATTTTCTATCCCGATTATTCAGAAGCTGCACGAAAACAGAGATGTTGCAGATGTGAATACAGGAAGAAACAGTAAAAAGCAGAGGAAAAACATAAAAGCACTGGTTTTAACACCAACAAGAGAGCTTGCAGCCCAAATCGGGGATAGTTTTTCCAGCTACGGAAAATTCACATCTCTTAAGCATACCGTTATCTACGGTGGCGTAAGACAGCGCTCACAAACAGACGCAATAAGAAACGGAGTTGATATTTTGGTCGCTACACCGGGAAGATTGCTGGATCTTGTAAATCAAGGTCACGTTAACTTAAGACATATTGAATTCTTTGTGCTTGATGAAGCAGACAGAATGTTGGATATGGGCTTTATTACAGATATAAAAAGGGTTATCGACCTAATTCCAGAGAGCAGACAGACACTATTATTCTCTGCAACGATGCCTTCTGAGATCTCCAGCCTGGCTGAATCTCTCCTTAACAATCCTGTTAAGGTTGAAGTAACTCCTGTTGAGGCAACGGTAGATCTTATTGATCAATACCTCTATTTTGCTGACAGAGGAGATAAGACACCTCTTTTGATTGATCTTTTAAATGATGACGATGTAGAATCTGCACTTATCTTTTCAAGAACCAAGCACGGAGCAGATAAATTATCCAAGAGTCTCACAAGGGCAGGTATAAATTGTGATGCTATTCACGGTAATAAATCTCAAAATGCAAGACAGAAAAGTCTTTTAGATTTTAAGAGAAAAAGAACCCGTGTTTTAGTTGCAACAGACATCGCTGCAAGGGGAATAGATATTAACCAGATATCACACGTGATCAATTATGACCTTCCTGAAGCAGCAGAAACATATGTTCACAGAATTGGAAGAACCGGCAGAGCAGGTTACAGTGGAGTTGCTCTCTCATTTTGTGACTCGGGTGAACTTGGGATGTTAAAGAGCATTCAAAAGCTTATTGGTAAGGATATCAACGTTGTAGCCGGACACGAATTTGAGTGTGCAGTTTGTGTTGAGAAGATAGACAGGCTTAAAAAAAGTGTTGCAAAAGGAAAAGAGAGAGGTTCTTCAGGCTCACAAACTGTGGTCGGTACTCAGGAGAAAACCTCTTCTAACAGATACAAAGGAAAGAGAACAAAGGGAGAGTTCTGGCAGAAGGGAAGACGCAGAAGCGCTTAACAACTGTTAAATAATTAAATTAAAGGGAGTTCTGGAGACAGTCTCCCTTTTTT
>JAUYTH010000002.1 GCA_030695165.1 Bacteroidales bacterium | reverse complement strand
TTGTAGCAGGGAAATCAAAGCATACTGACCTAATTTGCTGCACCTCCTTGTTTAAAGTTAATATTCCGTTAATATACGAGTACAAATATATAACATTTATTAAATACCCGACTATATTGCACGAAATAATTGGCTCTTTGTGGGCAAATTATGTCTCACTCTATATAAGATGCATAAAATGGAAAAACGTTGCACTCATTTTGTAAATTTAATCGCAGAAATTTACATCTTCACAAAATCTGCTTTAATCTCTTTGATTAACTTTTTATCAATATCCAAATCCTTTGCATATTCATCAAATTTAGCAACTGCAGCTGCAACAGAATCTATCAAAGCTCTGTAATCCTGTATATCGTTATTTTGACCAATTACTTCCAAATCTTCACGGATAATATCTTCATTCTTGCCGTTTATCGTCAAAGAGTGTCTGTTTGAATAGGCAGGTGCGTTTAGGTCTACACTATATGTTAAATCGTATGCCGGCGATAGCCGCCAAACACCATTACTGTTCATACAGAATGAGAAATTTTTGGAATGATCGTCCACATTCCGGGCAATAACATTAAACAACATTCGTTTGTATTGTTGTTTAGCATCTTCGTATGGAAGATTAAGTCTCCGGAGTATCGCAAAAATATCCTCGTAGCTTTCACTTGATGGCGAAATTGCAGCTAATGTTTGTGTATGTATCTTTTCGTTTCCTAAGCGGTCGAAACGGCGGGTAAGAAAATGGGATACCGTTTCATAAGTGCGGAGTTCACTCGGCATCATATCAACTCCTGAATCCAGTGCCATCCGGTAATAGATATATTCCATTTTGGCAAAAGGATAAGCTGAATTATCATCATATTTGAGAATGTAGTGCTTAAACCCCTCCGGGATTGATCCCTGACCGGAAATTACATCTACGGTAGTATCATTTATGGCAACAATCGCTTTTGGTCGTTTACCCCCCGGTGAAGAGCTTATCTTTATCAAATCCTGCCATAAAACTGAGTTTTCCGGATTTAGAACAGTTGTCTCTCTTTCGTTTAACACCTGTTTTGCAAACTCATATAATCTTTGAACATCAACCGAGAATGCAGAATTATCGCCTAACTTCTGCGCAGGCTCATATTCCAAAGCTCCCATTGCCCGGGTTCCAATGAATGAGAGATGGTCTACCGGACTTGCTCTCTTTACAGGAATATTATTATCCCTTAACCAAGCCTTAAAAAGAGAGTTACCCCATTTGTCGGGCAAAGAGTCTGCAATCATAGGCGGAAGCCCTTGATAAAGCTTAGCCTTTTCACCTGTCCAAGGTAGCTGCTTTTGGCTGCGGGGCGATTTTACAGACATAGTTAGTGGTGCTATATCCAAGCCTTGATCCAGAAAGGAAGGTTCATACTCAAAAACTGCTATCCCTCTTTTCTTATCCCAATAGAGATAACCAACATCCATTCCCCATAATTTGACTTTTACCACATTTGTCTCCATATCCTATCTCTTTCTTTGCTCTTTAAACAATTTCCTGGGACTAAGAGGCAGTTCCGGTAATAATTTTTCAACCTCCTCTAAACTATCGATTGAGCGAAGTAGTTTTACAAAGGAGGCCATTGTAATTCCGGTGGAAGAACCATTTTCAAAAGAACTTATAGTAAAAATACTCAAGCCGGATCTCTCTGCCACCTCTTTTTGTGTGTACCCCATCCGCTTCCTGTAGTCGCTATACCGTTGACCCAGTTCCCGGATTGTATCACTTCCGGATTTTTCGTATAATTCGCTGTACATATCTTTTTCGATTTGCATCTACAAATATAGATAAATCTATAATAAAACCAAATTATTTCGAATAATATAGTTTTACCTATACTTTTTGGGATTACCTATATCCCTTGGGATTACCTCGCTAACGCTCGGTGATCCCTATGAAATAGCCGAGTGCATATTCCCCCTTGGGATTACCTCGCTTACGCTCGGTGATCCCAAGGGGGGGCTTCAAAACAAAGAGATAGCCATTTTTGAAAAAATGGCTATTTTTCTGTTTAAGAGGGTACTTTTAAGCAAGCTTAAGTACCCTCTTAAACAAAAATACATCGCATAAGCGATGTATCTCTTTGTTTTGGCGGAGAGAGAGGGATTCGAACC
>JAUYTH010000370.1 GCA_030695165.1 Bacteroidales bacterium | reverse complement strand
AAAGTAAATAGATTTGTCCCCTCTACATATAATCTGATGTTGTCGCTTCCGATTCTTGAAGTCAGATTCTTTGGAAGAGTATAACCTATCTGAGCCGATTTCATTCTTACATACTTACCGTCTCTAAACCAGAATGTAGATGCATATGCGTTATTGGTATTTGGAGGTGTAAGTGAAAGTCTTGGGAAGGTTCCGGTTACATTATCGGGCCTCCACGACTGCTCTACAAGATATACCGGAGAGTTTGCTCCTGCCTTGAATGGTCTTGTATAGATTGTGTTATCGTCATTATAGTTATAGTAGGTACCAGTGAGAGAGATCTCGTTCATTGCTCCCGCTGTGAAGAGCATTGAGAAATCGATACCCCTCCATCCACCATAGATATCCAGACCTGCTGTGAGCTCCGGTCTGTTGGTTCTTCCAACCAGAGCACGGTCTTGTGCATATGAGATAATACCGTCACCGTTAAGGTCTTCGTATTTAATATCACCCGGGCGAGGTCTTGCTCCCTGAATATATGCAGAGTTGTCTATCTCCGCTTCGCTCTGGAATAGTCCTATAGCAACCAAACCCGGCATTGCCCAAGGCGATTTACCAATCCGTTTTGCATAATCCGGAGTGTTTGGGCTATCCTGATATTTGAGATATCTTGTTTTTGCATAGCTGATATTTAGCTTTGCTCCGTAATGGAATGCTCCAACCCTGTTGTCGTGGGTAAGCATCAGATCCATACCTTTAGAATCTACACTATTGTTATTGATATAGGTTGTGTAGTATCCACCCATAGATCCCGGCATTGCACCCTGTGCTCCCAAAATATCCCAGGTATAGTTGTAGAAAACATCAAATTCAACTCCAAGTTTCCTGCTCCATAAAGAGGCGTCAAAACCAAAGTTATAAGAGACCATCTTCTCCCAGGTAAGGTTAGGATTTGCAATGGCAGTTGTCATAAGTGCATTCTGCTGCTGTCCGTTGAATATCACCTGAGGAGTCGGGTTGGCACCGCCAATAAAACTCATTGTGCTCAGGAAGGCATAAGGAGATACAGGGTCAGAACCTAAGACACCAACTGAACCTCTAATCTTAAGATTATCTACAAAATCTAACCCTTTGAAAAACTCCTCGTTAGAAATTCTCCAACCCACAGAAAGTGAAGGGAAAAGACCCCATCTCTTGCCGGAGACGTTACCGGCAAATTTATAAGATCCGTCATATCTTGCAGATAGCTCTGCCAGATAACGGTTATCGTAGTCATACTTAACCCTACCTACAAAACCAAGAGATCTGTTGGCATCGCTTGAACCGGATATTGGATTATCACTAGGTACTCGAGCCATATTCAGCTCCGGCAACTCTGTAAAGTAGAATCCTTTACCATATGCTGCAAACTTATTACTGCCATAATCTCTTGACTCCATCAAAAACATTGCATCCACATTGTGTTTACCGAATATGTTTGCATAGTTAAGGCTGGTTTGGGTAAGAACTCTGCTCCACTGTGAGTACCCTTCTCCCAAAGTTCTATCTACCTGATTTCTTGCATCGGTTGTTAGTGCGTAAGAGATGTCTGCTGTAGTAGAGCTTGGAATAGTCTCAAGCAGCACTTTATAAGGAGTGCTAAAATTCTTGGAGACAGTTCCGGTACGGTCATAACCACCTGTAAACTTAAGGTTAAGACCCTCTACCCAAGGCATATCCCATTTTAAAGAGATGTTTGTCTGAATCGAGTTTGAAACAGTTTTATGATTTCCGGAGAGGGTTGCTGCTGCAATAGGGTTGATTGCATTGTTATATGCATTTCTACTGGCAACAGGAACTCCGCCAATTGACATAGGAAGGTATGGGTGGGCATAAGCTGCCTGCTCGGCAACAGATAACCAGTCCGGAGTAGATACTCCGGCAGCCAGTGAACCACCTGCTCCGTAACCCGGGCCTCTGGTGTCACTCACGCTTCCGGCAATACCCAGTGTAAGAGTAAGATTCTTGGCAATCTTGGCATCGATGTTACTTCTGAGGTTGTATCTTGAGAATGTAAAACTCTCTACATTACCCTTTTGATCTAAATAACTCAACGAAGCAAAATACTTAATATTATCTGTACCACCTGTTGCAGTTACATTGTGCTGCTCTGTGATCCCAATTTTGTATGTCTCTTTAATCCAGTCTGTATTTCCCCAACCGTCAGAGTCGTCGCCGTTGGTCATCTTACCAACCTGTGCAGCTGTAAAGACAGGGTTATTTCCGTCAAGCTCCAGCGCTTTGTTATACCAATAGGCGTAACCAGGTCCATCCAGGAATTTCGGGAAGTTGGCATTCATCGAAGCACCAACAGATCCTTTATAACTGATTTTCGAATCGCCTGTTTTACCTTTCTTAGTGGTGATAATAATAACACCACCCGCACTCTGCATTCCATAAACTGCTGCAGATGAAGCATCTTTAAGAATAGAGACACTCTCTACATCGTTAGGGTCAATATCATTTATTGAGCGTGGCATTCCATCTACAATATAAGATACTCCAGCTCTTGAGCCGCGAATTCTCAACCCGGCAAAGTCTGCTCCCGGCTGGCCCGACTCCTGAACAGAAGAGAGACCTGCAACCCTACCTCCGAGAATACTGGAGATGTTGGTTGCCGGAGTCTTTAATAACTCGGAACCTTTGATTTGAGTTACAGACCCTGTGAGACTCGATTTCTGCTGGGTTCCGTAACCAACCACAATGATCTCGTCCAGCGCAGAGGCCGACTCCTTCATTGTAATATTTATTGTGGACTGACCGGTGTAATTCACAGCTTGGCTCTCCATACCAAGATATGTGAACTCAATTACACTGCCTGCGCTTGCAGATATGGTGTAATTTCCGCGAAGGTCGCTTGCAGTATAGGTATTTGTCCCCTTAATGAGAACAACTGCACCTATAACCGGCTCCCCTCTGGTGTCGGTAATTTTACCTCTTACACTTGTTTGCGCATATGCAAAATAGGGGCAGAGTGTAAGGATGAACATAGTGAGCATAAGGGCCCGCAGTGTCCGGAGATTCTTGAAAATCAGATGAACTTTTTCCATAGAATGCCTTAGATTTATAAATGATTATTTTTAATTGACGATTGTCCGTCAGTTAGTTGCCTTTAATGCTCTTCTCAATTATGTCCCACCACTTTCTCGTAACAATATGAGACATATCAAAAATCATAAGTCCACCATCATTACTTTTAAGTGCCTGTTTAACAGCCCTTGAAAATGTCTCAGCATCTCCTTCGTATTGCTCTACATATAATGAACCTATTACAGGAACAACACCGCGGGTTATCTCTTTAACCAACTCCGCCCCCCCCTCAACAGTATACCAGTAAGTTCTGCTATTATCCATTCCCGGTTCATCTCTGCGACCCGGCTTTCCGGTTGCATTATCAAGATCTTCTTTTGTTACTGTTGTATAGTATAACCCCGTCATATAGAAGTCCATAAGCTCTGCATACCCGCTGTTCTTATAGTTTGGCGTAGCCCACCAGAACTCCTTGGATGGATCGTAATCCTTACTTGTGAAATTAACCCCAACATAGTAATAAGAGGGATACCAAGCTCCTGTATATACACCTATAAGAAGTTTCCTATTAACACTCCTTAACATATTATGAGCGTCCTGCATAAAATTCTTAATCACCATTGCCCTCCACTCAGACCATAACGGGAACAATTTCCCTGTCTTATACTCCATTTTCCCATCATCTTTCTTAACCCAATAGAGGATATCATCTGGAAAGTTCTCCACCTTTACTCCCGAGTACTCTTCGAAAAGTCTCTTGGAGAGTGGGCTAAAATCTGATGTTATATTATCGAACCTCATCCTGTCTAAAATAAGGCCATCCAGCTTCTTATACTTTGAAGCAAACTCACGAAGAATATCTAACTGATACTTTTGAACCTCCGGATTAGCAGGATTCATCATACCATTATAGTTCCACTTCATCTCACCGATAGGCATCATCTTACCCTCCCAGTATACCTGAGATTGCCACTGGGGATACTGCTTATAGATAACCCCTCTGTTGAAGAAGTTGTGCCCGCCGGCAAAAATATTAAGAGAGGCGTGTACCCGAAACCCGAGTTTGTGCCCCTCTTTAATAAATATTGCCATCATATCGAAATCTTCACTTCTGTAGTGCCCTTCCCACTCTCCCATAAAGGGGGCAATTTTGCTCTTATAGAGAACCTCTCCCATAATGGATTTTACATCTACAACCACATCTGTAAATCCTATTTTTTTTAACCTCTCCAGGTAAAACCTAATAGAATCGGCCGATCCCATTCGTTGGAAATTGGCTTCGCAATCGATCCACATATACTTTGGCTTATCCTGGCCATTAACAGAGAGGCTCAAAATAAGAAGCGCTACAAAAATGATAAGTCTCTTCATAATTTTATTGTTTATATTCTATTTAACCACAAACTTAATAAATTATTTTATTCAAAAGCAAATTATAATAAATTATTTTATTAATTGAGCTTTAATTTGTCAATAAATGATTCTATCGCAATAATTGATACCATTGATTTTTTAGTAACTAAGTTTATACCATAGTATATAATAGAAGTGTGGCAGCACAATTTGACCGCAGGTTCATTCGTTAATAAATATATTCGGGTTATAGTCTATAGTTAATAATATATTTTATTAATTAGTTTGTCTATTTTAAATATTATACTACTTTTGCGATAGTTTAAACCTAACAACAGCTATGAGCCTATCCTGGATTGACATTCTTATTATGTGCTGCTACATTGTGGCAATAATATCTATTGGTTTCTACCTATCGAAAAGGGCAACCAAAAACATCGATACCTACTTTTTAGGTGGTAATAAAATCAAGTGGTACTATCTGGGGCTCTCAAACGCCTCCGGGATGTTTGATATTTCGGGCACAATGTGGACAGTTGCCATTTTGTTTGTTTACGGACTAAAAAGTGCATTTATCCCCTGGCTTTGGCCGGTGTGGAACCAGGTATTCGTTATGGTATTCCTTGCAATCTGGATGAGAAGGTCAAATGTAATGACAGGAGCAGAGTGGATCTTAACAAGATTTGGAGGGCGGGGAGGTAGATACTCTCATATAATTGTGATCTCTTTTGCAGTCATTAGTGTGATTGGCTTTATGGCCTACTTTTTTGAAGGTATAGGGAAATTTGCAATTATGATTCTTCCGTGGGATCTATCTGCAGATTTAGGATTTATGACTCTCACATCTGCAAACTCATATGCACTCATTATTATAGGTGTTACAACACTCTATACATTAAAGGGGGGTATGCTTAGTGTGGTTGCAGCAGATGTTTTCCAATTTGTAATAATGACCGTTTCGTGTCTGATAATAGGATATATAGCATATACTTCTATTACCGGAGAGCAGATTGCGGCCCTTACACCGGCCGGCTGGGACAACCTCTTCTTTGGATGGCATCTGGACCTTAACTGGGATGGACTTATGCCATCTCTAAGCGACAAGATAGCATCCGACGGCTACGACCTTTTTGGCCCGCTGGTAATGCTGATGCTCTTTAAAGGTATCTTCGCCAGCCTTGCAGGGCCGGTTCCAAGCTACGATATGCAAAGGATTCTATCTACCCGCAAACCATCTGACGCAGCAAAGATGAGTGGATTTACAATACTGGTTCTATTTGCTCCAAGATATCTTATGGTTGCAGGCCTAGCTGCCCTTAGTATTGTCTACCTCTCACCCCAACTGGCCGGAATGGGTGCCAACGTAGACTTTGAGACAATTCTTCCAATGGCAATAACCAAGTTTGTACCTGTCGGGTTAAAGGGATTACTGCTTGCAGGGTTACTGGCCGCCTTTATGGGAACTCTGGCTGCTTTTGTAAACTCGGCTCCTGCATATATTGTTAACGACCTCTATAAAAGATATATCAACCCCAATGCATCCCCTAAAACCTATGTAAGGTATAGTTATCTGGCATCAATAATTCTGGTTGTGGTTGGAGTTGGATTCGGCTTTTATGCCAAATCACTTAACTCCCTCACACTTTGGATAACTTCATCTCTTTACGGAGGTTATGCCGCATCTAATGTGTTGAAGTGGATATGGTGGCGTTTTAATGGTTACGGATACTTCTGGGGAATGCTCTTTGGGCTGATGTCTTCAACTATCAAACTGGTATTCTTCCCGGAGATTGCAGATATATATATCTTCCCCGCTATCCTGCTCTTCTCGTTTATCGGATGTTTTGCCGGAACACTGCTTACCAAGCCAGATTCCGAAGATTTGCTCAAAAAATTCTATAAAAATGTAAGACCGTGGGGATTCTGGAAACCAATCCACGATAAGATTGTTGCAGAAGACCCTACATTTGAGGGAAATAAAGATTTCAAAAGAGATGCTGTAAATGTGGTTGTTGGTATTGTTTGGCAGATGTCTCTGGTTGTACTTCCGATTTATCTGGTGATTCACAACTACACCGCTATGTGGATAACACTCTCTATAACTGTTGTCTCTATGGTTATTCTAAAGTTCAACTGGTACGATAAACTTAAAAACGCAGACAAAGGGTACGAAAAGATATAATAATTTGATAAATTTGTCTGCCGAATACTTAAAATAATGAATACTTCATTTCTTCAAAAGAGCTACGAAGGCAACAGAAGTGCCTCACTTAAAAAGGACATAATTCGTCTTTTGGTTATCGGGGGTAACTATAGCATCACCGACATAAGCAAAGAGATGAACACAAGTGTTCCAACAATTACAAAACTGATTGTGGAGCTTATAAGTGAGAGTTACGTTCTGGATTTCGGGAAACAGGGGACAAATGGAGGAAGAAGGCCAAATGTGTATGGGCTCAACCCGGATGCCGGCTACTTTGCCGGTGTAGATATCAGTAAAGATTTTATCTCAATGGGGGTGATTAACTTCAAAGGGGAGATGAACGAGTTTGTAGGGAACAGAGAGTTTGTAATGGAGAACACTATAGAGTCCCTTGACTCTCTCTGCTCAATAATTAACTCTTTTTTAAACAAGCTTTCCATTCCAAGAGATAAGATACTCTCACTGGGTGTTAATCTCTCCGGAAGGGTTAACTCGGAGTCCGGATACAGCTACAGCTTCTATTTTCTTGGAGAGAAACCGCTCTCTATGCTCATAGAGGAGAGGGTAGACTGCCCGGTCTATATTGAGAACGACTCCAGGGCGATGACCTACGGCGAATTTATGATGGGTTCTGACAGTCACGTTAAGAATATGATATTCATAAATGCCAGTTGGGGCCTTGGTATTGGAATAATAATGGATGGCAGGCTCTACTATGGTAAATCCGGCTTCTCGGGAGAGTATGGACACTTTCCATTTTTTGACAACGAAATTATTTGCAGATGCGGTAAACGCGGATGCCTTGAAACAGGTGTTTCGGGATCTGCAATACACAGGATGTTTACAGAGAGGCTCAAAGAGGGCAGAGTCTCTATGCTATCAGGCAAATTTAACAACGGTCTGGAGATTACACTCGAAGATATAATGGATGCTCTCCAAAAAGAGGATGTGCTTGCAATTGAGATAATCGAATGTGTGGGTAATGAGATGGGAAAAGCTATATCCGGACTCATAAATCTCTTCAACCCGGAGCTTATTGTACTGGGAGGTACACTTGCAGCCGCCAAAGAGTATATAATGCTCCCAATAAGAAGCGCCATAAACAAATACTCTCTTATTCTCGTTAGCAAAGACACCAAACTTAAACTATCCCGCCTGGGAGAGAAGTGCGGAGTAACCGGTGCCTGTATGCTCGTACGCAGCAAAACACTTGGGTTGCTATAGAGCACACAATTTAGTTCTTAAGTTTCACCAGCACAACTACCGGATTGTCGGTCTCTTTTAGACCATCGGCTATCTTTTTGAATTTGTCGGACACTTTATGGGTTTGGGCGTGTTGGATAAAATCAATGGCATCAATAAATGATATCATATACTCGTCATCGCTAATATAAATTGGCCAAAACGCAGGGCCACCTTCAAAATCATCAACGAAGCCAATTTGAGTATAAGCCGGCTGATCTGCAAAAGTAAAAGCTCCGTTTGTCTTATTAAATACAGCACAAGTAATTGGCAATAATATTTTTTTTCCGCGTCCAGATTTAGCCTCTCTTGGCTTATGAGCAAGTGATCCTAAATTAAACCATTTATTACTCTTACTGAATCTCTGAACTTGAAAATTCGTGGGTCTGTAAACGAATACGCTCTTGACAGCTCACTTACAAGCTTTTTTTCTGCCTCGGGATATTTTATTGTAAGTTTATAATTTGACGTGGTATCCACTACTACAACAGAGTAATCATTCACTTTAGCCATACTCGCAGATAAGAAATAGGTATTTTCGTCCAATTTGCAAAATTTGGTAAAATTATAGCCGGATGAGTTGACATTTGTTCTGTAGTTAACAGATCTTATAAATTGGCCCCCAGATGTATACTCAGTAATTTTATCAAATGATCGTATGCAGATATTCCCTGTGCTACTTTCAATTTGCAGATCGCTTATATATCCATACTCCTGCGGCCCTCTCCCATATCTATTGAATTGCCTTATAAACTCGCCTTTTGTGTTAAAAATTTTAAGTATTGAAGAGTGATGTCCCTTAACTTCATTAACATAGATAAGACCACCCTCAAAAAACAGACCTCTTCTCAAGATTTGAACAAGAGAACTATCATTTGTCCCTAAAGGAATATACGAAATTTCACTTGCTATCTCGGAGAGGCCAACAACTCTTCCTTTCCCAACGCTGCCCGCAACATCAATAACTCTTAAGTCCTTCGTTTTTTCTTCTTGTGTACAAGAGAATAACGTAACCGTCATTACAATTAATAATATCAACCCTGATAAAAATAATCGACAAACTCTAAAATTGTTACACATATAGATACCATTTAAATCAATTAAACAACCCGGAAAATATTAAATACCTCTTAGGTACTCAGCACCCTAAAATTATCATAATTAATTTGTTTGAGCAAATTCTCACAGCAGGAACACAATTCTCTCCACGGGCTGTATAATAAAAACCCTTCGCAACAATAGGGCACACTCAGCCGGAAGGAGCGAACTTGTGAGCGGATGAGGATGGACGTGCCCGATGTGCGAAGGGTTTTTATAAGCCCGTAACATGCAAGTTATGTGTTCCTGTTGTGAGAATTTCACATAATGAGGATTGACGTGCCCGTTGACGGATTACCTGTACAAATAGTATTTTTGGGATAGTTTCCGGAAGCTCTCTACATCTTTGTACCAGTACTCTTTGATATCTTCGAAACGGTGGCGTTCGGAGAATTTAAGGCGGATATAGTCGCTGCCGGAGACCTGGTCAAACATACGGAACCGTTTAGGGTCTGCATTTTTAAAGACTGCCTTTTCGGGGTAGAGCTCTGCAAGAGCCTGCATTACATAAAATTGAATATCTGTAAGGGGTGCCTTCTGCTCATCCATAAGATGGACCTGAACCCCCTGGAGGTTTTTTCCAACACCTACAGCGTAAAATGGTTTTATGTGCATAGGGCGGAAATGAACCCCGGGAATTGAGTAGTTGTTTAGAAGAGAGGCAAGTGATTGGGCCTCTATCCATTCGGCAGCAAACAGCTGGAAAGGAATTGTGTATCCTACACCTATTGAGATATATCCAAGCTCCCCAAGAATTCCTGAGACAGGATAGAAGAGAGAGGTCTCCGGTTGTGGAATATGTGGTGAAGATGGTACCCACTGCAGACCGGTCTTACCGAAGGTCATGCATCTTCTCCACCCCTCCATTTTTACTACCTTCAGGTTGCATTTCATACCAAGCATATTCTCTTCATTAAGCATCATTGCAAGCTCCCCGCAGGTAAGCCCATAGATATAAGGAATCTTGAACTGGCTCACAAAGGAGATAAAACCATCCTCTGCAAGATTTCCTTCAACTCTATTACCCCCCAATGGATTTGGTCTGTCCAGAACAATGAACTCTATATTATTCTCTGCCGCTGCCTGCATAGCAAGCCCCATTGTGCTTATGTAGGTAAAGGAGCGACATCCTATGTCCTGAATATCATACACAAGCACATCAATGCCCTCAAGCATCTCCTTTGTTGGTTTTCTTGTTGAACCGTAGAGAGAAAAAACTGGAATTCCGGTTTTAGGGTCAGTTAAATTCTCAATTTTATCTCCCGCGTGAACATCTCCCCTCACACCGTGCTCGGGGCCGAAAAGGGCAACCAGATTAACATTGGGAGCCTCAAAAAGCACATCAATTGTAGATTTAAGAGTGTTGTCAAACCCGGTAGGGTTGGTTATGAGACCTACCCTTTTACCTTCCAGTATTTTAAATTTCTGCTCTTTGAGCACATCTATGCCGGTGTCTACATCCTGTGCAACAGCAATAAAAGGGATAACCGCTATAGCTGCTGTTATAATTAGTTTCGAAAATTTCATTTTGTAATCTATTATTTGATTTAACTCTTTACCACAGATTTACGCCCAAATGACGCATCAACTTTTACAAACGCAGTTACAATAAAGGTCAATATATAGCATAACATTACCCAGTAGAAGAAGTGCTTATAACCAATTAACTCTTGGAGCCAGCCTGCAAACATACCCGGTATCATCATTCCGAGAGCCATAAATGCGGTACAAATTGCGTAGTGTGCCGTTTTGTGTTTACCTTCAGAAAAATATATCATAAATAGCATATAGGCTGTAAAGCCAAATCCATAACCAAGTTGTTCAATAAAGACACAGAGGTTAATTACAAACAGACTGTCCGGTTGTACAAGAGCAAGATAAACAAACGAAAAGCTAGGCAGAGATATACTAAGAGCCATTGGCCACAACCACTTTTTAAGACCGCCTACAGATGCAATAATCCCTCCTATTATTCCACCAAGGGTAAGACCAATGATACCTACTGTCCCATACACCATACCTACTTGACCTGTAGTCAAACCCATACCCCCTAGCTCTTTTGGATCCAAAAGGAATGGAGTTACCATCTTCACAAGCTGTGCCTCTGCAAAACGGAACAATAACAAGAACGCAATTGCGATAACAACCTCTTTTTTCCTGAAAAACGAGGCAAAAGTCTCAAAGAACTCTCTGAATATTGTTCCCGGAGTGACATTCTTAGTTGCAAAATCACTCTCCGGTTTTGGAAGGATAAACTTATGGTAGAGAGCTACCGCAAAAAAGAATCCTGCCAGAATAAAGAATGTTATTGACCAGGCAAAAGTTATATTCCCGGATAATCCTTTGAATGATGCTGTAGCCTCATCTTCAAGTTTTGGGTCAACCTGAATTAGCACAAATGCCGGTTTTGTCCAGTTCTCGGATGTGAATTCGATCCTCTCACCGTGAGCAAGAAAAATGCTTTTATCTCCTCTGTTAAAAGAGCTGTTCAGAACAATTTTCTCCCCGGGTGCCGGAGATTTTGTTAATCTTACCTCTACCAGAGAAGAGCTCCCTGTAAGCAGATGTACCTCTTTACCCTCTCCCTCTTCTCCAAAATTTCTGTTGATCCACAGGCCAAGCGGTCCGGAGACACTTCTGCTCCACCACGAGCCCCCCTCTCCAGTCACAGCAGCAATACCTCTCTCTCTTGGAATAAACCCATTAAGAGTGTTTTGCTCTATTGCAAATTTTCTTAAGATAGAGGCAGAGTCTGCAGATATATTACCGGTTCCTATGTTAATTACCGATGGGTTAAGATCAAAGGTGTATTCGTCTGTTTGTGACATAACGAAAGGGTTTATAAGAGCACTGTCTGCAGGAATCTCAATTGCTGCTGAGTATTGAGGCCCGGCATTTACTTGTATGTCAAGAGGTTTTAACCCTGTAGCCGACTCAAGTGATCCTGCGATTATTATAAGCAATCCCTGGCCGGCAATTGTGGCAACTCTGTAGAATGTACTTCGAATACCCACATACATCGCCTGTTTATTGGTGTCCAGAGCCAGCATATAGAAGCCGTCTGCAGCAATGTCGTGTGTTGCAGAGCTGAATGCCATAAGCCAGAATACAGCGAGCGTTACCTGAAAAAAGTTTGAGACAGGGATGGTGAATGCGATTCCGGCAAGACCTGCCCCCACCAGTATTTGCATAGTAACAACCCACCACCTTTTTGTCTTTAGAAGATCTACAAAGGGGCTCCAGAAGGGTTTAATAACCCAGGGCAGATACAGCCAGCTGGTATAGAGAGCAATATCTGTATTAGATATTCCAAGTCTCTTGTACATTATTACAGAGATAGTCATTACTGCCACATAGGGCAGCCCTTGAGCAAAATAGAGTGAAGGGATCCACGCCCACGGAGAAATTTTTCTATTACTCATATCTTAAAGTTTTTGTTTTAAAGTTAAGTTAATATCTCTTCTCCAGAGAGGCTCCTACAAAATAGTGAAGCAAAATTTGGTTGTAACCGAAACCTCTCTCCCCCATCACAGCGGCACCAATCTGGCAAAGTCCCACTCCGTGCCCCCATCCGGCACCCAAAAGAATAAATTTAGACGGATTCCCATCTTTATCCAACTCCTTTTCAACTATAAAGGCAGAGCTGTAGAGGTGAGAGTTAGATAGTGTGCGTCTTATCTCCAGCTCCTTACCTATTACCCGGGTTCTTTTGCTCCCAACAATTTTTAGTTTAGTGAGCCTTCCGCTCGTGCCCCTCTCAACCGGAATAAGATCCAGAATGGTTCCATAATCGGTTCCGGAGCGCCTTGCAACCAGCTCCGAGATCTCCTGCCTGGTATACTCTACTCTCCATCTGTAGAAGTTAATTGTCTCCTGGTCATAATTGTTGAGCACCTGTGAGAGTATCACCTTATCTGATGTGTTACAGAATGACTCCGGTGAGGTTAGAATCCACTCTTTTGCATTACTTTCAACTGTAAGATCCGGCATTGGGGAGTCATCTGCAAGGTCTCTCTTTGCGGTGAGATATGGATACTTTATATCCTCCCAGCAGTTCTGAAACTCTTCAAAAACCCCTCCGCAGCTTTTTGAGTAGCGTGCGTCACAAATCTTTCCTTCGAACATCAACAACTCTCCCCAAGTTGCGGCTATCGCCTCTTTAACGATTTTGGTAGATGCTCTGGTGATTCCCTGATATCTCTGGCAGTGATCATCTGCACAGATATCAAACTTTGTATGATCTTCCCTGTCGTACCACCTGATTAGTTCGTCCTCTGTCTCGGTCATTGCGCTGTATTTCTCATTTGAGGCGGTTATCTCCCTGTTTTTCTCGATTTGGGCAAGCAGCCACGAGCGTGAAATAACAGCATGTGCCTTAAGAAGTTCCAGTGAGGCAGTTGCGCTCATCTCCGAAGAGATCACAGATGTGAGATACTCCTCGACCCCCAGTATATTGATTGCAGTGATTTTACTATCCTCTGTGATAAGTTTTAAAGAGCCTTTAAAAACCTGGTTCTCTTTGCGTTCCCAGTGGAAGTTAATGCCGATGGTAACATCCGTCAGCTCAAAAGAGGCCTGCTCTTCGTTCACGGGGTCAAACCGAATTGTATCGTAGAGCTCAGCTCCCAACTGGATTTTACCATCCTTGAAGTTTACTGTTTGCTCCCCAGAATACTCTGTGCCATTAAACAGAAAAGGTGTGTTGAGAATAAAGCCTATTTGAGGCTCAAACATTATACCTACGCTCACTTTTGGCTCTTTCATATTACAGTATGGATTTAATTTTGTTTACAATTGCTAATGATTTCGGTTCAGATATGCAGATCTCGTTTAGAATCTCCCGGATATCGTTTTGGTCAATCTTTTCGAAATCCTTCTCGAGAGGTGTAATCATTACTCCTCCCAAGTCTACCGAAGCGGGGCTCAGAAGTATGTTTGCATCTCCCTCTGCAAAATAGTGGGAGGGGCGGTGCTTTTCGCGAATATACAACAGAGTTGTATAGACATCACTATCACACCAGCAAAGGATATTTACCATCGGCTCCCTCTCTCCCTCCTTAACCTCAAGGGTGGCAAATATCTTCTCAAAGAGGGTGTTTGCCTCAACGGCGCACGAGGACTCAATTGTTATCAATCCGTTAAAGATAGATTTAACCAGAGAGACCCTGCTTTTGTCCGAAGTGAATATATCTTCACGACTGATATCTGCAAGCTCACTCTCTATGGGGAGAAAACCTCTGTTTCCCGCCTGAAAATGGAAGTGGTCGGGTGCAGATGCTCCACATTTGGGGCCGTTGTAAAAGAGTGTATATCCTTCAAGTACCTTAGCCAGGTTGAGCATAGCGTCAAACCTGCCCGAAATTAGCTGGTCTGTATGGGCAAGTAGCGGAATTGTAAGATGGCGGGGAAAGATTGGAAAGGGGTTAATCAGAACCGTATATGGGTTTGCTGAATCTGAGTTGTTGATAAAATCAAGCCCTTTCTGGATTGCCGGCCGGTTCTCTTTACAGAGGAAGCACTTTCTCTCGCTTATAGATTTGGCATCTACCTTTGCGGCAGATGATGTTATTCTGGCGGGGTTGAACTGAACCTTGAACGGGAATCCATCTACATTTACATCCTTTACCAAAACCCTCTCCAGCGCTTTATAGTTGGCCCCGGCCTGCTCCCAGCAAGCAAGCTGCTCGTCGAATAGAGCGGCCAGGTTAACTGAATTCAGAGTTTCGGTCATACTCCCTATTTTGAAGAGCTCATTTTGTTTAGAGCGATACGGGCCATCAACTCCCAGGTGCGGATTCTGTCTTTGTATGTGTTGTGCCCGTTCATCTTAACTATATCCAGAGATGCATCTGAGTTTTCATCCCAGCGGCGGCAGTGGTAGAGTACATCGTAAACTCTCCCTATCTGGAAATTTCTTGAGATATTAAGCCCAAGCGCATAGTCCTCTCCGTAGCTGGTGTTTGGAACCTTAACATCTCTGAGGACAGGTGTGTAAAATGCGCGTGGAGCACCCAAACCATTTATTCTTAGAGCGTTGTTGCGTCCGTTATCCGGAGTCCACTCCTTATGGTCAATAATTCCCGGAGCAATCATCTCCATATTGAAATTGGTCATCATATATGTTCCCACAACCATTGCGCAGTTTTGCTCATAGAAAGCCTCCACAATTTTTTGAACCGTGTTCTCGTCACTATAAACATCGTCGCTATCCAGCTGAATGGCAAATTTCCCGCATTTAGGATGGTGAACGCCCATATTCCAGCAACCGCCAATACCGAGGTCAGTTCTGGCCGGCACTACGTGAATAAGTCTCTCATCCGAAGAGAACTTCTCAATTGCCTCATAGGTACCATCGGTTGAGTGGTTGTCCACAATAATCAGGTTGAACTTAAATTTGGTTTTTTGCATCAATACAGATTTCACTGCATCCTCTATGGTCTTTATCCTGTTATAAACCGGGATAATCACAGATGCTTCAACCTCAAAATTCCCCAGATTGAACTCAATCTTTTCAAACTCAGGTTCCAGATAACCACCTATAACTTTAAGGTGATCTGTGCAGGCTGCCTCCATCTCTATCTGGACTGCGCGGTTTTTAGGGTCTACATAGTCAAAGATCTTCTCTCCCGATTTACGGGTATCCTGCTCAACCTCTGTGTAGAGGTACTCATTGATATGAATCAACTCTCCCTTTTGAGTCACCTTAAGACGAAGGTCGTAAAGCCCCGCAAATTGGTATTTGGTGTTCATCTGAGCAGCAGCATCCTTAAGAGCTTGTGAGTTGTAAAAGAGAACCGACCCAAAGTTAAAATCATCCCTGAGGCTGCCCATTTGGTATGTAACTACCGGGCTTGGCTTTTTAACCCCGTCAATAATCTGGAAATGGTCTGCATAGACCATTGCTGCAGATGTATCTGAAGCCAGTTTAACCATCCTCTCAAGAGCGAAAAGGCCTAACACCAATGTAGACTCTTTTGTGTAGATTAGTGAGTATTGCGAATCCGATCTCTCGGCAATCTTTTTAATGGCAGGAGTGCACTTCAATGATTCAATATGAACAATTTCACACCCCTCAATCTCTTGTGCAGATGTTTGTGTCGAAAGCAGATAAATCTTATTTACCAACATCGACTCCTTCAGCCCTTTAACTGTCTGTTCTACTTGTGCTTTATCCTGGTATGGAATGAAGCAGTTTACACATTTTGTCATAATTTTTGCATTAAACTATTTAGGTTGCTAAGATATTCATAAGAGAGCAAACGAGCAAAAAAAGAGCTATATTAATATAAAAAGCGTAAATTCGCCGCTTGCAATGAAAAATGAGATGCAACAATACGATTATCTTATAGCAGGGAGCGGTTTGGCAGGGCTTTATGCAGCCTTTGTGGCCTCAAAATACGGGAGCGTTGCAGTAGTTACCAAAAACAAAGTCTCCGACAGTAACACCTACTATGCTCAGGGGGGAATTGCATCTGTTACAGATAACGAAGATACTCCGGAATTTCACTCAAATGATACAATCACTGCAGGCAGAGGGTTGTGCAATCCTGTTGCGGTTGACACTCTTGTCAATGAGTGTCCGTTAAGAATAAAAGAGTTGATTGAAGATGGTATGAACTTCGATATGTCCGGGGGCGTTCTTGCCCTTGGTCTGGAGGGTGGCCACCGTAGAAGAAGAGTTCTTCACGCCGGAGGAGATATTACAGGAAGGAGAATAAGCGAGTTTATGACCGGGCAGATTCTCTCCAACCCCAAAATTGCCCTTTTTGAGAACCATCAGGCTCTGGAGATAATTCTGGACGGTAAAGGCGATGGGGGGAGATGTTTGGGACTCAAAGTCTGGAACTTTGACACCGGCAAAGTTGAAAATTTCTATGCCGGCAGCACAATAATGGCTTTAGGAGGTGCATCTGCAATCTACTCAAGAACTACCAACCCACACACCTCGATTGGAGATGGAGTTGCTCTATGTTACAACGCCGGGTGCCAGATTGCAGATATGGAGTTTATCCAGTTCCACCCCACAACACTCTACTCTGCGGACAACAAATCGTACCTAATAAGCGAAGCTGTCCGTGGAGAGGGGGCACATCTGCTCAACCATAAAGGCGAGAGATTTATGGTAAAGACCCACCCTCTTTCAGAACTTGCCCCCCGGGATGTGGTTGCACAGGCAATTGAGAGAGAGATAAAGAGAGATCCCAAAAACAGGCCTTATGTGTATCTATCGTTAAAACATCTTGACCCGGAAAAAATCAAGAGTCGTTTCCCCCATATTTTTCAAAAATGTGAAGACCTTGGGATTGATATGCGGGACAGGGTTCCTGTATCACCTGCAGCCCACTATATGGTTGGGGGGGTGAAGTGTGATATTGACGGCAAGACTTCAACAGCCGGGCTTTATGTTTGCGGTGAGCTTGCCTCTACCGGGATTATGGGTGCAAACAGGCTTGCCTCCAA